>JBBSNV010000134.1:0-6214 GCA_038260375.1 Reyranellales bacterium | reverse complement strand
TCCCCGCTAAAGCAGGGAGAGGAAATCAAATCGCCTGGCGCTTGGCCGCTTCCAAGGTGTTGTGCAGCAGGCAGGCGATGGTCATCGGCCCGACGCCGCCCGGCACCGGGGTGATGGCGCCGGCCACTGGCAGGGCGGCGGCGTAATCGACGTCGCCCACCAGCCTGGTCTTGCCGTTGCCCAGATCGATGCGGGTGATGCCGACATCGATCACCGCCGCACCCGGCTTGATCCAATGGCCTTTGACGAAATGTTGGCGGCCGATCGCCGCCACCAGAATATCGGCACTGCGCGTCAGCGCCGGCAGATCGCGTGTCTTGGAATGGGCCACCGTCACCGTGCAATCTTCGCGCAGCAGCAGCGCTGCCATCGGCTTGCCGACCAGGATCGAGCGGCCGATCACCAGCGCGTTCTTGCCTGAAAGCGAACCTAACCGATCTTGCAGCAGCATCAGGCAGCCCAGCGGCGTGCAGGGCACGGAGAAATCGAGCGGCGCGCCGGCGGGCAGTTGCGCCAACCGGCCGGCGTTGAACGGATGCAAGCCATCGACATCCTTGGCCGGATCGATTGCTGCAACGATCACGGCGTTATCGATATGCTTGGGCAGCGGCATCTGTACCAGGATGCCGTGCACTTTTTTGTCGGCGTTGAGCGCGCGCACCACGGCCAGCAATTCGTCCTGCGTGGTGGCCTCGGGCATTATGTGTTCGAAACTCGCCATGCCGGCAGCAATCGTGGTCTTGCCCTTGTTGCGCACGTAAACCTGGCTGGCCGGATCCTCGCCCACCAGCACCACGGCCAAGCCGGGCTTGTAACCATACTTGGCAGTAAACGCCGCGGCGTCTTGCGTCACGCGCGCGCGCAAGCCTTCGGCAAAGGCCTTGCCGTCAATAATGGCGGCGCTCATGGCCGCGCCGTTACGAAAAAGCAGATCGGGAAATTCATCGCGGGGCCTCCGATGGCAATGGAGAATGCCCAGGCGAGCGGCTCGTTCGGTCTGCGCTTCCCGGTGGTCGCCCACCTTCATCGCCAGTCACGCAGGCCCGGTCGCGGCCTATGCGGCAGCGACCGGGCGTAACCTAATGAGACCGGCCGGTTTGGGCAAGCCTCAGGACTTCAGCGCCATGGCCCAGGCGTTGAGCCGCTTCAGCTCCGCGGCGTCGCCTTCCAGGCAGATCAGCTTGCGCCGCTCGGCGGCGCCGGTCTGCACCGTGAGCTGCTTTTTCGCCACGCCGAATTCCTTGGCCAGCAATGCCAGCACCGCCTTGTTGGCTTTGCCGCCTTCGGGCACTTCCAGCACGGCGACTTTCAAGGTCGGTACGCCATCGGCATCGATGATGACGCCGTCGATGCGTTGACGCGATGCTTTGGGCGTCACGCGCACCATAAAGCGGATGATGCCGTCGCTACCTGAGGTGAAAAGCGCATTCATGAGCTATACGAACCGATACATGTTGTTGTCTATCACAATTAGGATGAATTGAAAAATCAGGATTAGGATTACGGGGGTGATGTCGATACCACCGAAATTCGGGATGATCCGGCGCAGCGGCCGCAGCGGTGGATCTGTGATGCGATAAAGAAAATAGGCAATCTGCGACACAGTGCGATTACGCCGGTTTAGCACATCAAAAGATATTAACCAACTCATCACCGCCATAGCAATCAACAGCACCACGTAAATGTTGATGGCGTATTTGATTATCTGCAGTAACGACACCATCTCGCCGCTCCCGAATCTTTCATTGGCCAGCCATGGATATGTGGCGCCGCGCCGCAATGGCAAGCCAGGCACAGTACCCAAGCCCGTCGCGCCCGGCAAGGCAGGCGCGGCGCGGCCAATGCCCGCTCTGGCTGCTTAAGTCGCTGATGTTATATCCTTTTCCCTGTGTTGACGGTGGCCGTTTCACTGCCGATCATCGATCGAACCAGGGAGAAGACGCTTGAAGACGCCTTTGATCTACACCCCGCAGGCCAGTATCGCCCCCGAACATCTCGATCAGCATCGCCGTTGGTACACTACCACGCATGCGCCGCGCTTGATGGGGCTGGGGTTCTATTCCTGCCGCATGTTCGACGGCGAAGGCACGCGCTGGTGCAATCTCTACGAAATCCCCGGCACCGAGATTTTCGAGACGCCGGGCTATAAGCATATCGGCGACAGCGACGTGTTCATGAAATTGAACATTTCCCGCTTCATCGATCTCAACGTCACTACCTATGCCCAGGATCGCGTGTTGGGCAGCGACGGGGCGGTGCTGCCACACGTGCCGACCATGGGCGCGCCAGTGTTGAGCTACATCCGCTTCGATTGGAGCGGCAAGGATGGCGAATTGCAGCAATGGCTGCGCGAGGCGGTGTGGACCGGTTGCAGCAAGGCGGCGCCGGTTCGCACCATACGCCTGTTGCATCGCCACTCGGAGCATCCGCAATTGAAGACCAACTATCCGCATTGGGCGGCAGCGATCGAATGGGCCCATGCCCATCCCCAGACCCCGGCCCAGACCGATGCCGCGCCGCGTGCCGCGCTCGAAGTCGCATTGGAGAGGGGCGCCAAGGCGTTAGGCTCCGCCGCCAGTCGTGTCTCGCACGAGACCTTCCGCCGCCGCTTCGGGCTGGTGCGCGAGGATTGCTTCCCCGACTAGATAATCAAAAACTACTCAAGCCATTGGCGGTGTGGGCTTTTTAGCTTTCTTGACAGGGTGGGAAGCGCCCCCCATTATCCGCGCCGTTCGGGACGGGGCCGTAGCTCAGTTGGGAGAGCGCGTCGTTCGCAATGACGAGGTCAGCGGTTCGATCCCGCTCGGCTCCACCAACCCGCCCCCGAATTTTTCCTTCAGTCCAATCCGCGCACCAGCAGCTGCGTTTTCTTGGTGCCGAAAGCAAGCAGGTTGATCGGCCGGCGCTGGAACGGATCGCGCGCGATGTCGAGCGGCCGCCAATTGCCATCGTCGATTTCCAGGTTGAGCCGCACTTCGGGCAGCACGCAATTGGTGATCAGCACGTATTTGGCGCGCTGCTGCAGTATCGACAGCAACTCCTCGGCATGCGCCAGACTCAAATGCTGCAGCACGTCCTTGCACAGCGCCAGATCGGCCGCAGCGAGATCGCGATAGTCGTTGGGCATGAGCTCAAACGACACATCGGTTTGGGCGAATTTCTGGCGATCGGCTTCGATCACCGACGGCACCACGTCGTAACCGGTATAGCGCGCGCCGTGCCAATCGACCAGTTGGGAGAACTGCCAATCGCCGCAGCCGATATCGATCGCCGATCGGATGTCGTTGGCGCGCAGGAACTGCTCCAGCATGGCGCGGTAGGCCCGCGTGTATTCCTCGCTCGAGCCCGGCCCGGAGCCGTCGTCCCATAGATTGTCGCGATAGATCCGCGCAAAAATGTCACGATCAGCCATACAGCACGATCCCGCGTCGGTAGGTGACGCGCAACAGTTTCAAGCGAAGGTGACTTTGCCCTGCTGCGCCAGGGCGCCGTCGTGGCGCGCGATCCATGTGACCAAACCATTGCCTGCGGCGCCATTGGGTCCAGTTTCCTGCGGTTTGGCGCAGACGGTGAAAGGCGTGGTGTGGAACACCGGGCTGAGGGCGCGGAATTCGTAAGCCGTTACTTGGCGTTGCGGCAGGGTGCGGCGTCCCAATTCCAGCATCATCAGCCCCATCAACGGTCCGTGCACGATCAGGCCGGGATAGCCTTCTTCCTGCGTCACATAGGGCAGGTCGTAATGGATGCGATGGCCGTTGAAGGTCAGCGCCGAAAAGCGGAACAGCAGCACCGGATCAGGCGCCACGTCGCGGCGCCATTGGCCGTCGGTCGGCGCCGGCTTGGGAGCAGGCGGCTTGTCGCCCGGCTGGGCTGCCTGGCGATAGACGATGTCGTGCTCCTCGACGATGGCCAGTTTGCCGTTGCCGGAGATTTTGTGCCGCACGGTAACGAACACCATCTGGCCGGTGTTGCCGGATTTTGGTTCGACCGAGACGATTTCCGAATCGCGGCGGATCGCATCGCCGACGGCGATCGAACCGGGGAATTTTAGCCGGCTGCCGGCCCACATGCGTCGTGGCAACGGCACCGGCGGCAGGAACGGCCCGCGCTTGGCATGGCCGTCGGGACCGATCTGCGACGCGGGCGCGGTTTCCAGGAAATACAGCCAATGCCACAGCGGCGGCAGCGCATCGCCTGGGTTGGGTTCGGCGTCGCCGCTATCTAAGGTGGCGATCAAGCCGCGCGGCGGAAACGGCGAAGCCACATCCTCGTTCGATTGCGTGCGGCCGATCCATTTTTTGTATTGCTCGAGGTCCATCGTAAATCTTGCCTCAAATTCCATAAGCGAAGATCACCGCGCCGGCGGCGCCCAACGCTATCAGTTGCTTCCACCAGTCTCGCGCGCGGCCGATCACCGCGTAGCTGAACAGGAACATGCCGATGCCGACCTTGAGCGCGGCGGCGATGGCCAGCAGCGGCGTCGATTGTATCGCCAACAGCGCGGGGTTGGCGACAAAACCCAACGGCACCACGAACAGCCCGCTGCCCAACCGCATCGAACGGAACGCCACCGGCAGCCACGGCGTGTTGGCGATGCGCGCGGCGATGAATACGTTGCCGCAGACCGGCGGGGTGATGGTGCAGAGCAGCGCGTACCAGAACACGAACAGATGCGCTTGCAGTGGCGCCAAGCCGAGCTTCTGCAACGCCGGCCCGGCGACGGCGATGCAAATCGCGTAAGCCGCCGTGGTCGGCAGCTCCATGCCAAGGCCGATGCAGGCCAGCGCCGTCAGCAACAGCGCGATCCACAGCTGGCCGCCCGACACGCCCACGATCAGCGAGGTGAATTTGATGCCCAGCCCGGTCATGTGGAACACGCCCACGATCAGCCCGGCGCAGATGATGATGGCGGCAATGCCGGCGATCTGATGCGCCGCTTCCAGCAACGCGGTGCGGATGCGCGGCAAGAACACCAACAGCGACGGCATCAGCCGCTGGTCGATGAACAGCAACGCAGTGGCCACCGCCGTGGCCAGTACGGCGGCGAATTGCGGCGTGTAGTCGGTGAAGGCAAACAGATAAAGCAGCACCACGATCGGCGCCAAAAAGAATGGCGCGGTGCGCGCCACCAGGCGCCAGCCCGGCAACTCCTCGCGCGTCATGCCGGTCAGGCCCAGCAGCACCGCGTAGCGATCGACGCCGAACCAGGCGGTGACGAAGAACAACAGCGCCGGCAGCGCCGCCGCCGCCATCAGATCGGCGTAGGGCACGCGCAACAACTCGGCCATCAGGAACACGCCTGCGCCCATCACCGGCGGCATGATCTGCCCGCCGGTTGAGGCAACGGCTTCGACTGAAGCAGCAAACGGTCGCGGAAAACCGGCGCGGATCATGGCGGGAATGGTGAAGGCGCCGGTGGTGGCGACATTGGCTGAGGCCGAGCCCGAGATCATGCCGTACAACGCGGAGGCCACCACTTCGACCTTGGCGGCGCCGGCGCGATAACGGCCAGCAATCTGCTGCGCCACCGCCATGAAACCGGTGCCGGCATCGCCCGCCGCCACCACCGCGCCCAGGATCAGGAACGGCGCGATCAATTCAAGCGAGGTGCCGGTCAGCGAACCCCACAACCCCGATTCGCTGATGCTCAAAGTGCCGAGGAACGTATCGAGCGGGATGCGGTCGTGGCCCCATTGGCCGGGGATGAGGTGGCCGAACAGCCCATAAAGCAGCACCAGCAAGGCGATGCTCGGCATCACCGGCTGCACCGCGCGGCGCGCCATTTCCAGCACCAGCAGGATCAGCAGGATGGCGATGCCGTATTGCAAGGGGCTGTTGAGATTGCCGTATTGATCGGCCAGTTCGCGCTGGTGCAAGGCGATCCACAAACAACCGGCGATGCCCAGCGAACCGATCGTCCAGGAAAACACACGGTCGATGGCCCCGCGATCGCGCCGGCTGAAAAAGAACACGAAGGGAATTGCCGCCGTCAGATGCAGCGGCCGTGCGATCAGGGCCGGGATCAGCCCGGCCATGACGGCATAGAGGTGATAGGCGACTGAGACGAAGGCGCAACCCAGCACCACCCAATCGAAGGTGGTGCTGCGGGTTGCTATTGGTGCTTGCTCTTCGGTCGCTCTCTCTTCCGTTTGGGCCTCCAAGACGCGAAGCCTATTTCATCGCGTCCGGAATCTTGATGCCTTGCTCGGTGTAG
>JBBSNV010000133.1:0-6252 GCA_038260375.1 Reyranellales bacterium | reverse complement strand
GGGCGACTGGCTGCGTGACGCGCTCAATCCGCAATTGCGTTGACTGTCATGACCGTGCCCGTCCCCAAGGCCGCCCAGGCCAACCAAGCGTTGCTAGAAGTCCGCCATTTGCGCGTCGAGTTCCCTGGCCGGCGCGGCACCTTGCTGGCGGTGGACGACGTGTCTTTCGACATCGCGCCGGGCGAGGTGCTGGGCGTGGTGGGCGAGTCGGGCGCCGGCAAGTCGTTGACCGGCGCGTCGATCATCGGCCTGCTCGAACCGCCCGGTCGCATCGCCGGCGGCGAGATCTTGCTGGAAGGCCAGCGCATCGACAATTTGCCCTACGAGCAGATGCGCAAGATTCGCGGCGCGCGGATCGGCGCGATTTTCCAGGATCCGCTGACCAGCCTCAATCCCCTCTACTCGATCGGCCGGCAATTGATCGAGACCATCCAGACCCATCTGCCGCTCAACGATGCCGAGGCCAAGGCCCGCGCTATCGAGTTGCTTAAGGAGGTCGGCATTCCCGCTGCCGTCCAACGCATCGATCATTATCCGCACCAATTTTCCGGCGGCATGCGCCAGCGCGTGGTGATTGCGCTGGCGCTGTGCGCCAATCCTCGCCTGATCATCGCCGACGAGCCGACCACCGCGCTCGACGTGTCGATCCAGGCGCAGATCATCGCGCTGCTGAAGGGGCTGTGTCGCGATCACGGCACGGCGGTGATGTTGGTGACACACGACATGGGCGTGATTGCCGAAACCGCCGATCGTGTAGCGGTCATGTATGCCGGGCGCATCGCCGAGATCGGTCCGGTGCGCGAGGTGGTGAAGAACGCCCAGCATCCTTACACCGCCGGCTTGATGGGCTCGATCCCGGCGATCGGCGGGCCGCAAGGCAAACTTACGCAAATCGACGGTAACATGCCGCGCCTGACCGAAATCCCGCCCGGCTGCGCCTATAACCCGCGCTGCCCGCGCGCCGGCCAGCGCTGCGTGGAGCAGCGGCCCGAGTTGATGCCGGCCGGCCGTTCGCAAGCGTCTTGCTGGCTCTACGATCCGGCCGGGACCGGACCGTCTTTGCCGCGCGGCCTGATGGCGGAGGCGTCCAGTGTCTAATTCCGCCGCCAACACAGCCCGCGCGTCTTCGCCCGACGGCGCAGCCGACATATTGCTCGAAGCCAATCATCTGACGCGCTTTTTCGACGTCTCGCCGCCCTGGCTCAATCGCGTGATAGAGCGCAAGCCGCGCCTGATCGTGCGCGCGGTCGACGACGTCAACTTCAAGATCGCGCGCGGCGAGACTCTATCCCTGGTGGGCGAGTCGGGCTGCGGCAAGTCGACCATCGCGCGGCTGATCGTCGGCCTCTACACGCCGACCGCCGGCGAGATTGTGTTCGAGGGCCGCGTGATCGACCGCAAGGTCAACCGCGCCGATATGTCGGCGATGCGCCGGCGCACGCAGATGATCTTCCAGGACCCGTTCGCCAGCCTCAATCCGCGCTGGCGCGTGTTCGATATCATCGCCGAACCGATCCGTGCTTTTGGCCTGGCGAACAGCAAGGCCGCGATTCGCGACAGGGTCGGCGATCTGCTGCGCCAGGTGCGGCTGGCGCCGATCGATGGCCTGAAGTTCCCGCACGAATTCTCGGGCGGCCAGCGTCAGCGCATTTCTATCGCCCGCGCTTTGGCCAGTGAACCGGAATTCCTGGTGTGCGACGAGCCCACTTCGGCGCTCGACGTTTCGGTGCAGACGCAGATTTTGAATCTGATGCGTGATCTGCAGCGCGCCCACGGCCTGACCTATCTGTTCATCTCCCACAATCTGGCAGTGGTCTACAACATCTCCAACCGGGTCGGCGTGATGTATCTGGGCCGGCTGGTCGAAGTGGGCGATACGCGCAGCGTGTTCTTCCGGCCCAAGCACCCCTATACGCGCATGCTGCTCGACACCATTCCCGACCTGACCATGTCGGGCCGCGAGCGCATGCCTGTGGCGGGCGAAGTGCCCAGTCCGTTGAACCCGCCTTCGGGCTGTGCGTTTCACCCTAGATGCCCGTTTGCCAACGACCGCTGCAAGACCGAGCGGCCCAAGGACTTTCCAATCGAGGGCGGTTTGGTGCAGTGTCACGGCATCGAGGAAGGCCGCATTCCAATCGAGCAGCGCCCCGGCTGAGCCCGACCGTTCGTTCCGACCACCCATTCGCTTTCGTCATGCGCGATGCCTTGCCTCCCGCTCGCGCCGGGCGCAGGCTTGCACCGAAACTCATTAGTCGAAACGCCATTAGAGGAGAAATCCGATGGGCTACAAAACCATCCTGGTCAATTGCGATACCGCGCCGACCACGCCGCAACGCATCGAGCTGGCGGCCGATTTGGCGCGGCAGATGCAGGCGCATCTGGTGGGCATGTTCGTGCGCGCCAAGGTCGTGATGCCGGCTTATATGGAGGCCGGCATCGGCCCCGAACTGATCGTGTTGCAGGAAAAGCGCGGCAAGGACCAGGCGGCCAAGGCCAAGGCGGTGTTCGACCAGATCGCCCAAAGGGTCGGCGGCAGCGCCGAGTGGCGCGAAGCCAGCGGCGATATATACGACCAGACCACCATGCAGTCGCGCTACGCCGATCTGACGGTGATGGGCCAATACGATTCCAAGCTCGACGACCCGGACGTGATTCCCGATCTGGCCGAAACCGTGATGTTGGATTGCGGCCGTCCGGTTTTGCTGCTGCCGTATATCGGGTTCAAGGGCAAGTTGATCGGCGGCCACGTGCTGGTGGGCTGGAACGCCAGCCGCGAATCGGGCCGCGCCGTGCATGACGCGCTGCCGTTCCTCAAAGCGGCCAGTCAGGTCACCGTGCTCGTGGTCAATCCTAAGGGCGGCGCGCGCGGCCATGGCGAGCAGCCCGGCGCCGACATCGCGCAATTCTTGGCGCGGCATGGCGTCAAGGTGACCGCATCGCAAACCGTGGCCGACGACATCGACGCCGGCGACGCGATCATCTCGCGCGTCTCCGATATCAACGCCGACATGCTGGTGATGGGCGCCTATGGCCATTCGCGCCTGCGCGAATTGATCATCGGCGGCGTGACGCGCAAGGTGCTGGCCACCATGACCGTGCCGGTGTTGTTCAGTCACTGATTTTTGATACAAAAATATCATCACCCCGGCCAAGCGCACATTCTTATGAGCGCGCGAGCCGGGGTCCATTTCTCAATTGCTATGGTCTCAATAGAGACCGTCATTTGGATCGACATGGACCCGGGATAGCGCGGCGCTTCGCGATGCTCAGCGGCGCACTTCCGAGGTGACGAATTTTACTGATGCCCGACGGGACAGGTTTTATCTCTATCGTTACACTGACGGCATGATCGTCGTTTTCGGCTCGCTGATCGCCGACCTGTTGTTTGCCGTGCAGCGCCTGCCGCGGGCCGGCGAAACCGTGGTCGGCCGCGACTATATCGCTGCGGCCGGCGGCAAGGGCGCCAACCAGGCATTGGCCGCAGCCAAGGACGGCGCTGCCGTGGCGATGTTCGGCGCGGTCGGCCGCGATGGCTTTGCCGACCTCGTGTTGCGCGGCCTGCGCGCCGCCTCGGTCGATATCTCCGGTGTGCGCGCCCTCAATGCGCCGACCGGCTGCGCTGCTATCGGCGTGGATCGCCGCGGCGCCAATCAGATCATGGTCGCTTCCGGCGCCAATGCTCTGGCTACGGCCGAGCAGGTGCCCGACGCGCTGTTGACCCGCGATACTCTGCTGCTGGTGCAGATGGAACTGGACCGGATCCAGACCGAGGCGTTGATTGCCCGGGCCAAAGCGCGGGGCTGTCGCATCATGCTCAATCTGGCGCCGGCTTTGCCGATTGCGCTCGAAGCGGTGCGCGCGGTCGATTGGCTGTTGGTCAACGAAATCGAAGCCGAAGCCTTGGCGCAGCAATGCGGTGCAGCAGATGCTTCGCCGCAGGCCCTATCTAAAGCGCTGGGAGTCACGGTGGTCGGCACCTATGGTGAACGCGGTGCTGCGGCCTGCGATGGCCAGCGCTCGTTTGAAGGCCCGGCATTGGCCATCGATGTTGTCGATACCACCGGCGCGGGCGATGCCTTTGCCGGCGTGCCGGCGTGCTGGCGGCAGCGCTGCAGGCCGGCGCACCGTTGGGGGCTGCCTTGAGGCGGGCGGCGGTGGCCGGCAGCCTGTCTTGCACCGCCCGCGGTGCCCAGGCCGCCCTGCCGGGTCGGGCCGCTATCGACCGCGCGTTGGCCAGTTTGCCGGCTGCTTGACCCCTCGGCTGTGCCGGCTAAGCTCTAGGCAACCGCCGTTATCACCCGCAGGAGTCTCGATTCATGGCCATTATCAACCGTATCGCCGAATTCCACCGCGACATGAAGGAATGGCGGCACGATATCCACGCCCATCCCGAGACCGCGTTCGAGGAGAACCGCACCGCCGAGGTGGTGGCCAAGAAGCTGGAATCCTTCGGCATCGAAGTGCATCGCGGCCTGGCCAAGACCGGCGTGGTCGGCGTGTTGCGCGCCGGCAGCGGCAAGCGCGCGGTCGGCTTGCGCGCAGACATGGACGCGCTCGACATCCACGAGACCAACGATTTCGATCACGCCTCGACCATCCCCGGCAAAATGCATGCCTGCGGCCATGACGGCCACACCACCATGCTGCTGGGCGCAGCCAAGTATCTGGCCGAGACGAAAAACTTCGACGGCACGGTGTATTTCATCTTCCAGCCGGCCGAGGAGAACGAAGGCGGCGGCCGCGTCATGGTGGAAGAGGGGCTGTTCGACAAATTCCCTGCCGAGTCGGTGTACGGCATGCACAACATCCCGGGCATTCCGGTCGGCCATTTCGCCGTGCGTCCGGGCCCGATGATGGCGGCGTACGACATCTTCGAAATCATCGTGCAGGGCGTCGGCGCCCATGGCGCCATGCCCCATCAGGGCGTCGACCCGGTGATGATCGGCTCGCAAATCGTGGTGGCGCTACAAGCCATCGTCAGCCGCTACACCGACCCGATGGACACCGCCGTGGTCAGCACCACACAATTCCACAGCGGCGACGCTTGGAACGTGATTCCCCAGACCGCCGTGCTGCGCGGCACGGTGCGCACCTTCAAGGCCGAGGTGCAGGACCGCGTACAGCGCCAGATCGAAGAGATTAGCCGTAACGTTGCCAAAGCATTCGGCGCAACGATTGGCTGGCGCTACGAGCGGCGCTATCCCGCCACCGTCAACAGCGAGCTGGAGACCGAGATTGCGGCGCGCGCCGCCGGCACCGTTGCGGGCGAGGGCAAGGTCAATCGTAACCCGACGCCGGCGATGGGCTCCGAAGACTTCGCCTTCATGCTGCAAGCGCGGCCCGGCTGCTACATCTGGGTCGGCAACGGCGACCGGCCGGGCTCGTGCATGATTCACAACCCCGGCTACGATTTCAACGACGACATCCTGCCGTTAGGCGCATCGTATTGGGCGACCTTGGCGGAACAGGTGCTGTCCAAGGACGTGCCGGTGCGCAAGGCGGCCGAGTAAAGCGTCTCTCCCAATCGACTAAAAGTCCCGCCCAACGGCGGGCTTTTTGTTTACCCCGCCGTGCGGCGGGCTATTTGTTTACCCCGCCCTTCGGTCGGTGGCGCGCGGGTCGAGCGCGTCTTGCAGCCCGTCGCCCACGAAATTGAACGCCATCACGGTCAGGAAAATCAGGAGGCCGGGATAGATCGCCAGGTTGGGTGCACTCCAGATCAACTCCTGGGCGTTGCTCAGCATGTTGCCCCAGGAGGCGTTGGGTGGGCGCACGCCCAAATTCAAAAAGCTCAACACGGATTCGAACAGGATGATGTTGCCGATCGACAAGGTGGTGGCGACGATGATCGGCGAGGTCGAATTGGGCAGGATGTGGCGCAGCACGATGCGACGCGGGCTTGCTCCTAAAGCACGGGCGGCGCGCACGAAGTCGCGCTCGCGCAACGATAGCGCCATGCCGCGCACCAGCCGCGCCACCGTGGTCCAGCCGAACAGCGAGACGATCAGCACGATCTGGTAGAGCGACATCGCGGGCGATTGCGCAATGCTGGGCGGAATGCCCAGCTTGGTCAGGTCGACCGCCGCCAGCACGATCAGCAGCGGCAGGATCGGCAACGCGATCATGGCGTCAGTGAAGCGCATCAGCGCTGCATCGGCCACGCCGCCGGCATAGCCCGCCACCAGCCCCACGCCAGCGCCGATCACCGCCGAGATCAGCGCCGCGGCCAATCCGACCGACAGCGACACCTGC
>JBBSNV010000132.1:0-6253 GCA_038260375.1 Reyranellales bacterium | reverse complement strand
GCTGCTGGGCCGGCTGGTGGCGGTATCGACACCGCTGCTGCTGTTTCGTTGGACCGACATGCTGTCGGTGCGCAACGTGCCGTTCCTGACCTGGGGCGGCTTGCGCGGCGGCATCTCTGTGGCTCTGGCCCTGGCGCTGCCCAATGGCGCGGCCAAGCCGGCGATCCTGGCCGCCACTTATGCGGTGGTACTGTTCACCGTGATCGTGCAGGGCTCTACCTTGGGCATGGTGGCGCGGCGCACGCTGCCACCCGCGAAAGACACCCCTACTTAGGCAGCTTGGCCACGCAGTCGTCGTAGAGCCGTTGCTGGCGGCCGGTGCGGTCGATATCGGCGCGCTGGTTGGCGCTTTGCATCAGCGGATCGGGCCGGCCCGACGGGCTGCGCGCGAACGGCGAATTCTCGCGATTGGCGGCGCGCTGCGACAGATATTCCTCGTTTGCCTGGCGCGCGGCATAGCTCTGGCATTCGTCCGCGGTCTTAGGTGCATTGGTTTGCGCCACGGCCAGCATTGGGGTCACGATCGAAGCGACCGCCAGCGCGACACTCAAACTACGATTTTTGCTCGGCAACACGGTCGTATCCTTTCGTGCGCATGCAATGATCGGTCAAACGTACTTGCAAGCGCAGCCGCTCGCTCGCCGCCCATTGCTCGTAATTGGCGCGAGATTGCAACGGCTCGTAATACGGCGCATAGCGCCACAGCGGCGCGCCGGCATAGCCGTAGGAATTGACTTGGCGAAACGCCTCGTGCTGGGCCGAGCGCCGGCATTCGGCCAGATCGGCGCTGGCGACCTCGGCCGTGGCGGTGGGTTTTTCCCAATGGCTTTGCACGCAGGCGCCAAGCGCCAGCAGCGCGATCGACCCGACGATAGAAGCAATATGTTTCATGGCGGCAACCGCTTTGCATATGGGGTCGGCCGAAAGGTCCGCAAGCCACACTTTAGGCGGTGGCGCTTGGCCGGCCGCACCTTACTATAGCGCCGTCATTGGCCCTAAAGGAGTGATCATGGCGCGCATCGCCGTCGGTGGTTTCCAGCACGAGACCAATACGTTTGCCCCGCAAAAAGCCTCCTGGGACGATTTCGTGCGCGCCGATGCCTGGCCGCCTCTGGTGCGCGGTAAGGATATGCCGGCCACCGTGGCGGGCTTCAATATCCCGATCGCCGGCGCCGTCGAGGCATTGCAGGCGCTGGGCCACGAGATCGTGCCGCTGGTTTGGGCCGCGGCGCCGCCATGCTCCTATGTCGAGCGCGACGCCTATGAGCGCATCGCCGGCATGATTATCGAGGACATCAAAGCGCAAGGACCGTTCGACGGTATCTATCTCGACCTGCACGGTGCCATGGTCGCCGAGCACTACGAAGACGGCGAGGGCGAGCTGCTGCGTCGCGTTCGTGAAGTGGTGGGCGATAAAATGCCGATCGTGTGCAGCCTCGATTATCACGCCAATCTGACGCCGGAGATGGCCAAGCTGGCCACCGCGCTGGTCGGCTACCGCACCTATCCGCATATCGACATGGCTTTGACCGGCGCCAAGGCGGCCAAGCTGCTCGACCGGCTGTTGAAAGAGAAACGCCCGCTTTACAAAGCCTATCGCCAATTCGATTTCTTGATCCCGCTGGTCTGGCAATGCACCTTGAACGAGCCGTCCAAGGGCTTGTTCGACCTGATCGAGGAGCTGGAGCGGAGCGGCGGTGCTGCGGTCTCGCCACGGCATAATCTGAACATCGTCAGCGCCACCATCACGCCCGGCTTTCCGCCGGCCGACATCACCCATTGCGGGCCGGCACTGGTGGCATATGGCTACGATCAGGCCAGCGCCGAGGCCGCGGCCGATGTGCTGGCCAATGCGCTGAAGGAGCGCGAGGCGCAGTTCAATGGCGAGGTGTTCGACGCCGATGCCGGCGTGCTGCGCGCCATGGAGATCGCCAAGACCGCCAGCAAGCCGGTGATGCTGGCCGATGTGCAGGACAATCCCGGCGCGGGCGGCACCTCCGATACGGTCGGCCTGCTGAAAGCCATGATGCGCCATAAGGCCAAGGGCTCGGTGATCGGCATGTTGGTCGATCCCGAAGCGGCCAAGGAGGCCTATGAAGCAGGCGAGGGCGCCATCTTGGAGCGCGGCATCGGCGCTGCGGTCGGTTACGCCGACGAGACGCCGGCGGTCGGACGCTGGCGGGTGGAGAAGATTGCCAGCGGCAACTTCACCGCTACCGGGCCGTTCTATGGCGGGGCCAAGATGCAGATAGGTCCAATGGCGTTGGTGCGCGATGTCGAGAGCGGCGTGGCGGCGGTGTTGGCCTGCCGGCGGGTGCAGGCGGCGGATCAGGAAATGTTCCGCCATGTCGGCATCGAGCCGACCAAGACCAACATCCTGGGCTTAAAATCGACGGTGCATTTCCGCGCCGACTTCCAGCCGATCGCCGAGACGATCCTGATCGTGGAGTCGCCGGGCGCGCATATGAGCGATCCGGTCGGCCTGACCTATAAGAATCTGCGCGCGGGCATCAGGTTGCGGCCCGAGGGGCCGGCGCATCAGGGATCTTAACCTCTCCCCTTGTGGGAGAGGTCGACCGTTCGAACGCGACAGCGTGAGAAGGGCGGGTGAGGGGTAAGTGACGACCAAACATGCCCGTCAACTGAGACGAGACAGCACCGATGTTGAGCGTCGGTTGTGGGCAGCTTTGCGCGGCCGTCGCTTTTCGGATTACAAGTTCAGGCGGCAAGTTCCCCTCGAGGGGTTCATCGCCGATTTCGTTTGTCATTCGCCGCGATTGGTTGTCGAACTTGATGGGGGTCAACACGCAGAGCAGGGTGCTTACGATGCTCGACGAAGCGCAGCATTGGCTCACGCTGGCTATCGCGTCATTCGTTTCTGGAACAACGAAATGATTGAAAATCCCGAGGCTGTTCTCGACCGCATCCTTTTAGCGCTGCGCAAATCCTAGACCCCTCACCCGGCGCTACGCGCCGACCTCTCCCACAAGGGGAGAGGTGAAGAAATCAGCCCTTATTATAAACCGTCTCCGGGTCGATCTCGATCTCGGCGATGGTTTGGATCTCGCCGTCGCGCACGGCCGTAAAAAAACAATTATGCCGGCCGGTGTGGCACGCCACGCCGGTCTGGTCGACCATCAGCAGCACCACGTCGCCGTCGCAGTCGATGCGCATTTCTTTCAGCACTTGCACGTGACCGGATTCTTCACCCTTACGCCACAGCTTCTGACGCGAGCGCGAGTAGTAGCAAGCGCGGTTGGTGCGCACCGTCTCGGCCACCGCTTCGCGATTCATCCAGGCCAGCATCAACACCTCGCCGGTGTCGTGCTGCTGGGCGATCGCCGGCACCAGCCCGGCGGCGTCGAATTTAACCGACTGCAAAACCTGGTCGATCAGTGCGGAATCTTCGGTGGGTCGTTTCATTTCATCCTCCGGTCGCCCTCTGGTAGGGCAGCGGAACACGCATTAGAGCGGATCACGCGTAAATGGAAACAGGGTAAGTTCCATTTACGCGTGAAATCCGCTCTATTTTAAAAACTAGAGCAAATTCACGCCTTTTGACGGAATCCAAAGTGATACCCGTCAAAAGGCGATTCGCTCTATATTGGGTGCCAATCCCCTTGGCAACATAGGCGCGCCATATCATGAGTAAAGCCACTGAAATCATTGAGCAAAACGATTCGGTAACGCGCCGCACCGCCTTGCATTGGGGCTTGGCTGGCGCCGCCACTTTCATTGGCATGACAATATTGGCGCGCCATGGTCTGGCGTTCACCCTGCAGGAAGCCGACGAGGCGACCTCGCTCGCTTTTCACAATGCCTGTGGCAACACCCAGTACCACGACCAGTTGGCGGGCGAAGTGCGCAGCATCCTGATGCTGCGCAAGACTCCGGCCAACGCCATGCCGCAAACCGTGACCTGCCCGATCTGCAGCTGCAAGGTCGCGGTGCAGTGACTGTGGCCGCCAAGCCCGCCATACAGCACGCGCATGATCACGATTCCTGCGTGAGCGATGCCGTGACGGCGGCGACGGCGCTGTGCGTGACTAAGGGTTTGCGCCTGACCGATCTGCGCAAGCGGGTGTTGGAGTTGGTGTGGGGTAGCCATCGGCCGATCGGTGCCTATGCGCTACTCGATGCGTTGCGTCAGGAAGGGCTGGGCTCGGCGCCGCCCACGGTCTATCGCGCGCTGGATTTCCTGCTCGAGCACGGGCTGGTGCATCGCATCGAATCATTGAATGCTTTTGTCGGCTGCGTCCATCCCGGCGAACGCCATCGCGGATTGTTCCTGATCTGCACCTCGTGCCGCGATGCGCTGGAGATCGACGACCCCAAAGTCACGCGCATTGTTTCCGCTACCGCGGGTGAGCGCGGCTTTGCCGTGCAGGACATGACGGTCGAAGTGGCCGGTATCTGTGCCGACTGCCGCCGCATGGCGGCGCAATAAACACGCCGTAAGGCCGCGGAGTAGTTACTCCGCCGCCGCTTTTTTGTTGGCTTGATTCATGCGTTCTAAGCCGGCCGCCAGATCGGCCTTCAAATCGTTGACGTCGTCCAAGCCGATATGCAGGCGGATCACTGTTTTGTCGGCCGGCCAGGCGACGGCGGTGCGGGAGATGTCTGGCTTGGCGCGGATCATCAGGCTTTCGAAGCCGCCCCAGCTATAGCCGATGCCGAACAGCTTCATGCCGTCGAGCAGCGCGTCCACCGCCAGTTTGGAATAGCCGGGCTTCAGGATGAACGCGAACAAGCCGGACGAGCCGGTGAAGTCGCGCTTCCAAATGTCGTGGCCCGGGCAATCAGGGAAAGCCGGATGCAGCAGGCTTGCCACTTCGGGCCGGGTCTTTAGCCACTGGGCGATGGTCAGCGCGCTCTGCTCGTGCCGGCGCAGGCGCACCGCCATCGAACGCAAGCCACGCAACGCTAGGTAGGCATCGTCCGGCGCCGCGTGATAGCCGAGTAATTGCGTGGTGCCCTTGACGGTCTCGAATATCTCCCGGTTGGCGCAGCTGATCATGCCCATCATGGCGTCGGAATGTCCGACGATGTACTTGGTCGCAGCATGCACCGAGACGTCGGCACCCATGTCGAACGGCTTGTAATAGATCGGTGTGGCCCAGGTGTTGTCGGTGATCACCACCGCGCCGGCCTTCTTGGCCACCTGGGCGATGGCCGGAATGTCTTGCACCTCGAAAGTCAAGGAGCCCGGCGCCTCGACATAAACCAATTTGGTGTTCGGCCGCATCAATCCGGCGATGTCCTTGCCGATCATCGGATCGAAATAAGTCGTCTCGACGCCGAATTTTTTCAGCATCAGATTGCACAGCCGCCGCGCCGGGCCGTAGGCGCTGTCGGTCATCAGGATGTGGTCGCCGGCGCCGACGAAGCCCAGCACCGCGCCGCTGATCGCGGCCAGGCCCGAGGGCACCGCAATGCTGCGATAGGCGCGTTCCAATTGCGCCACCGTGTCTTCAAGCGCGCGTTGGGTCGGAGTGCCGCTACGGCCATAACCCATCTTGTCGTGCGGATGCTTGGCCGCTTCTTCCTGCGCGGCCACCGAAGGGAAGATGATGGTGGAAGCGTGATAGACCGGCGGATTGACTATTCCGTGGTTGGACGCGGGGTCGCGCCCGGCCGAAGTCAGGATGGTGTCGACCTTATCGGAGCCGTGTTTGTTCGAGGACATGATCCGCCGGGAAATGTTGAAGAGATGCGCCATTGTGGCATCGCCCGATCAAGCTGCCAATGCATACAGAGCAAATCTTGATCCGCTCTAAGCGCCTAGATGATCCCTGCCAGACGCGGGTCGTCGAAGCGATGCTGCACTTGGCGGTAGGGCAGGAAGCCCGCCTTGCGGTAGGTCGGCAGCGCCGCCGGGTGATCCAGGCTGTTGGTGTTGACCGTCACGCGCACGGGGTTCTGCGCCCAAGCTAGGTCGAGCGCCGCGTGCAGCAGCCACGGGCCGATTCCTTGGCCGATCGCTTCAGGCAACAGCCCGAAATAAGCCAGATCGACCACGCCGGCTTGGCGGCCATCGAGTTCGAAATATCCCGCTGGCGCGCCATTGCGATAGGCGACGTAAACCGTCACGGCGGGATCGCGCAGCAGCGCCTCGAGCTCGTCGTCGCTGGTCAGGCGGCGCTCGTACCACAGCCAGTCTTGGCCGACGGTGTTGTAGAGGAAGCGATAGAACGCGACGCTGCATTGTTCGACGCGCTGCAAAACTACGTTGGGCGGCATCGCCGGCTTCGTC
>JBBSNV010000131.1:0-6287 GCA_038260375.1 Reyranellales bacterium | reverse complement strand
GCTGGCTACTTCGCCTTCAAAGGCGAAGCCTCTCAACCGTGGCGGCTATTTCTCACCACCGGCATCTTGGGCGGCTTCACCACCTTCTCCGCGTTCTCGCTCGATGCGGCGCTGCTCTACGAGCGCGGCGAAATTGGCACCGCCGCGTTGTACATCGTGGCGTCGGTGGCACTGTCGATCGTCGCGCTGTTTGCCGGGCTGTTTATCGTGCGACAACTCGGCTGAGTTCAGCGAGTCTCGTATTGGAGTTGCACGTCAAAAAGCCCCTCATACGCAGTCACCGCAGACGCATGACCTGAGCGCAATTCGAATTGCCGCGCCGCAAGAAACACCGATGAAATTTCGTCAACGATTCCGGTAGCTAAGCGCGCATTTCTGATTTGTCTCATATGAGACACAGTGTTGCAGATGAGGCGCGCTGCGACAGTTTTGCCAGGTCCGGCATTTTTCTTGGACTTGGCGTTCGGCGATTTGCAATAACCCCAATCAATTGCGGATTCGAATCGCGGCAAACATCCGATTCGCTTAGCCGTTCCGTTCACTTCGTTGAGCCTTTCCGGGCCTTCGCGACAAGGGGGAATCCAGGCAGTATGCCAAACTCCACAACGCGCCGCGCGCATCGTCATTTCGCTTTCGCAACTGGGTTTACGTTAATCGTCGGCTGCTATGCCGCGCTGTTGTCCTCGCCGACACAAGCCAACGAGCCGGCTACTCATTCGCCGGCTGCGGTTACACCTTCGGGTCCGCCGCAACAGATCACTGCGTCGTTTTCCGATAAGGATAATTTCGTCCAGCGTCTGCGCCGCCAAGGCGTCGCTGATGCCGAAGCGCATGCCATCGACAAAGCGATTCGCGCCGCGCTGACCCCAGCGCAACGCAAGTCAGGCGCGCTGATCCAACTCAGCTTCGGCGGCGAAGGATGGCCGTGGAGCTTGCAGTCGATCAGCATCGAGCCGATCCACGGCGCGCAGGTCACGATCGATCGCGCGACGGTGTTGCCGCACGCGGCCGCAAGCGGCGCGCCGGCAACCAAGCCCGCTTCATTGCCCAAGTCCGCTTCATTGCCCAAGTCGAACAATCAAAGCCTGACCACGGTGCGTGGCACGGTGAATGCCGACGTCGCACAGTCGCTGCAAAGCGCTGGCGTGCCGTCTGGTATAGCATTGGAGATCGCGCAAGCCGTGGCCGAACACGCGCCGCTGCGCGGCCGGCAACTCAACGGCAGCCGCTTCAACGTCGCCTACGCGCCGTTGCTCGACACCAGCGCCGAATTCATACTGGCCGAGTTCGCGATCAACGGCACACGCGAGCGCGTCTGGCGCTACCGCCCCAAAGGCGGCGTGCCGGGCTTCTACACCGACGACGGCGTGCGCATCGGTGGGCTGGCAATGCAATCGCCGGTGCCGGGTGCAGCTATCGTTTCGCCCTACGGCATGCGCCGCCATCCCGTGCTGCGCGTCAACAAGATGCATTGGGGCGTCGATTACGAAGCCAATACCGGCACGCCGATCCTGGCTGCCGCCGACGGCACGATCGAAGATGTGCGCCGGCTGGGCAATTACGGTCTCTATATCCGCGTCAGCCACAGCGACGGCATGGAAACTACCTACGGCCATCTCAGCAAGTTCGAGACCGGCATGGTGCGGGGGACGCCGGTCAAAGCCGGCGACGTGATCGGCTATGCCGGCCGCTCCGGCCTGGCCTCCGGCCCGCATCTGTATTTCGAGGTGTTTGTCGAGGGCAAGCGGGTCGACCCCACCCAACTGGTGGCGGCCGAGCCGGTGCGTTTGGGCGGCACCGACCTGGCGCTGTTCGAGAACCTCAAACAGCAGGCGACCGCTGTCCAGGCCGCCCAGCGGCAATAGGACAATATCCCAGACCGAAACGGCAGCGCTTCGGCCGGTGTATCGATAAAGCCGCTTTCCCTGCACGGCTGATCTGCATAAATCGCCGCTTCGCTGTTGCAACTGGGCTGAAGCCCGTTATTGTTATGACGACAGCGGGTCCAATCCATGAACGGTCGATGAAACGACCGGCTTGGAAATCGGGGCGATCCGCCGCAACAATAATACAGGGGTGCTCAATGCTTCGTAAAACGCTTCTCGCTGCCAGCGCAGCGACGCTCGCCGCTTTGTTTGCCGGTCAGGCACAAGCCGGTCCCACTTTGGATGCCATCAAGGGCCGCGGCCAAATCATCTGCGGCGTCAGCACCGGCCTGGCCGGCTTCTCGCTGGCAGATAGCACCGGCAAGTTCACCGGTATCGACGTCGATGTCTGCCGCGCCATCGCAGCGGTGGTATTCGGCGACCCCAACAAGGTCAAGTTCGTGCCGCTGAGCGCGCAACAACGCTTCACCGCCCTGCAATCGGGCGAGGTCGATCTGCTGTCGCGCAACACCACCGAAACCATGCAGCGCGACACCGCGCTGGGCCTGAACTTCGGCGTCGTCACCTATTACGACGGCCAAGGCTTCATGGTGGCCAAGAAGACCGGCGTGAAGAGCGCCAAGGAATTGAAAGGCGCTACCGTCTGCGTGCAGCCCGGCACCACCACCGAATTGAACTTGGCCGACTTCGCGCGCACCAATAAGATCGACCTCAAGCCGGTGGTGATCGAGAAGCTCGACGAAATCGAATCGGCGTTCTTCTCCGGTCGCTGCGACGCCTACACCACGGATGCGTCGGGCCTGGCCGCGACGCGCGCGTCCAAAGCCTCCAATCCGGACGACTATCTCATCCTGCCGGAAATCATCTCCAAGGAGCCGCTGGCTCCGGCCGTCCGCCATGGCGACGACCAGTGGCTCGACATTGTGAAGTGGACCAGCTACGCGCTGCTCGAAGCCGAAGAATACGGCGTCACTTCGCAGAATCTCGATGAGATGAAGAAGAGCGACAATCCGGGCATCAAGCGCTTGCTGGGCGTCACTCCGGGCCTGGGCAAAGCCCTGGGCGTGGACGAAGCCTGGGCTTATAACGCCATCAAAGCCGTCGGCAACTACGGCGAGATGTTCGAGCGCAATGTCGGCATGGGAAGCAAGCTCAAGCTCGCCCGTGGTCTGAACGCGCTATGGACCAAAGGCGGTCTGCAATACGCCATGCCGGTTCGCTAAACGGCATAAAAAATCGACCGCCGCGGCCCTGCCTCGGCGGTCGATCTCTTTAAGGGCCGATTCCGTCGCGCTGGGTTGACGGACGGCAACTGGAGGGTGGCCTGGCGATGCAATCGACATCCGGCGTTCCACGCCCGGCCGCAGCCAAAGCGGTATTCTGGCGCGATCCCAATATCCGCGCGATCTTCTACCAAGTCCTGGTCGTCGCCATCGTCGGCGGCTTCGTGTGGTGGCTGGTCAGCAACACGCTCGAGAACATGGAGCGCCAGCGCATCGCCAGCGGCTTTGGCTTCCTGGGCACCGAATCGGGTTTCGATATCGGCGATACCCTGGTTCATTACAGTCCGGCCGATACTTATGCCCGCGCCATCTGGGTCGGTATCCTCAACACCTTGCGCGTGGCACTGCTGGGAATTGTGCTGTCGACCATCCTCGGCACCTTGATCGGCATTGGGCGGCTGTCGCGCAACTGGCTGCTGGCCAAGATTTGCACCGTCTATGTCGAGGCCATTCGCAACGTCCCGCTGCTGTTGCAGCTTTTCGTCTGGCTCAGCCTGTTTCGCTTCTACCTGCCCGACAAGGCCAGTGCCGTGGACATCATCGGCATCAAGATCAGCAAGAAGGGCTTGCAATTCCCGGTACCGGTGGAAAATCCCGCCTATCAGTGGGTCGGAATTGCCGTGCTGGTCGGCATCGTCGCCGCCTTCGCAGTCAGCCATTGGGCGCGTCGGCGTCAGGCCGCGACGGGCAAGCAGTTTCCCACGGTTTGGGCTGGGCTAGGCCTAATGCTCGGCTTGCCTTTGCTAGTCTTTTTGGCGGCCGGCGCGCCGTTGCAATGGAACATACCGACACTCGGTCGCTTCGGCTTTAGCGGCGGCGGCGAAGTCCTGCCGGAGATGACGGCGCTGCTGCTGGGCCTGACGATCTACACCGCAGCCTTCATCGCCGAGATCGTGCGCGCCGGCATATTGGCGGTCAACAAAGGCCAGAGCGAAGCGGCCGCGGCGTTGGGCTTGCGCTCCGGCACGGCGATGCGGTTGATCATCCTACCGCAAGCCTTGCGCGTCATCATCCCGCCGATGACCAGCCAGTATCTCAACATCACCAAGAACAGCTCGCTGGCAATCGCCATCGGCTATCCCGACATCGTCGCCATCCTGAACACCACCATGAATCAGACCGGCCAGGCGGTCGAATCGACGGTGCTGATCATGGCCTGCTACCTGACGGTCAGCCTGACGATCTCGCTGTTCATGAACTGGTACAACAAGCGCATTGCGCTGGTGGAGCGTTGACATGAGCACCACCGACACCACCATTCCCAACCTGACGCCGCGCAAAAAGGCGGAGTTGCTGGCGGCCGCAGGCGATCCCGAAGCGGTCGTCGCCCCGCCGGGCGGCGGCGGCGGCCCAGTATTGTGGGTGCGCCAGAACTTGTTTGGCAGTATCCGTGACAGCATCATTACCCTGGTGCTGATCGTCGTGCTCGGCTGGCTGGGCTACAACTTCCTACACTGGGCCTTGCTCGACGCCACCTGGAGCGGCACCGATGCCGCGGCCTGCCGCGCCAACCCCGACGGCGCCTGTTGGACTTTCATCGGCGAGAAATACCGCTTCATCTTGTTCGGCACCTATCCCTACGGCGAGCAATGGCGTCCTACCATTATGATGATCATCACCGTCATGATGCTGGCCGCCAGCTGCGACCGGCGCATGTGGAATTGGCGCGCGTTGGCGATGTGGATCGTAGGCGGCACGATCTGCGGCATCTTGCTGTTCGGCGGCGTGTTCGGCCTGAGCTATGTCGAAACCAGCAGTTGGGGCGGGCTACCGGTGACCTTGGTGCTGGCGGTGCTCGCGCTGGCCGGCGCCTTCCCGCTGGCCATCCTGCTGGCCTTGGGCCGGCGCTCCAATCTGCCGCTGATCAAGGCACTGTGCGTGGGTTTCATCGAGTTGATCCGCGGCGTGCCGTTGATCAGCCTGTTGATCATGGCTTCGGTCATGCTGCCCTTATTCCTGCCGACCGGCGTCAATATCGACAAGCTGTTGCGCGCCTTGATCGGGTTCATGCTGTTCGCAGCGGCCTATCTGGCCGAGGTGATCCGCGGCGGCCTGCAAGCCATTCCCAAGGGCCAGTACGAAGCCGCCGACGCCATGGGGCTGAACTACTTCAACAAGACGCGGCTGATCATCCTGCCCCAGGCCTTGCGCCTGGTGATCCCGCCGCTGGTCAACACCTTCATCGGCTTCTTCAAGGACACCTCGCTGGTTTACATTATCGGCATCTTCGACCTGCTGACGGCGGGCGACTCGGCGGTGAAGGATCCGGCCTGGCGCGGCTTCGCCAACGAGACCTATCTGTTCCTGGCCGCGACCTATTTCGTGTTCTGTTTCTCGATGTCGCGCTACAGCCAGTATCTGGAACGCGATCTCAACAAATCGCAACGGCGCTAAAGGGCGACCGAATTCAAACGTCGCTAACACCTGTCGTTAAGCGGAGACACCTCATGGCCCAAGCTGCACGCAATCTCGACGCCGAGCCGGTCGAAATCGAATTGCACAACGTCAACAAATGGTATGGCCAGTTCCACGTGCTGCGCGACGTCAACCTGACGGTGCGTAAGGGCGAGAAGGTGGTGGTGTGCGGCCCCTCCGGCTCCGGCAAATCGACCTTGATCCGCTGCATCAACCGGCTGGAAGAACACCAGGCCGGCGACATATTGGTCGACGGCACCCTGCTGACCAACGACGTGAAGAACATCGAGATCATCCGCCGCGACGTCGGTATGGTATTCCAGCAGTTCAACCTGTTCCCGCATCTGACCATCATAGACAATTTGACCCTGGCGCCGATCTGGGTGCGCAAGATGCCGCGCAAGGACGCCGAAGAATTGGCGATGATGTATCTCGAGCGGGTACGCATCCCCGAGCAGGCGCAAAAATTTCCGGGCCAGCTTTCGGGCGGTCAGCAGCAGCGCGTCGCCATCGCCCGCGCCTTGTGCATGCGGCCCAAGATCATGTTGTTCGACGAACCGACTTCGGCGCTCGATCCGGAAATGGTCAAGGAAGTGCTCGACGTCATGGTCGAGCTGGCCAACGAAGGCATGACCATGATCTGTGTGACCCACGAAATGGGCTTTGCCCGCTCGGTGGCCGACAACGTGGTGTTCATGGATCG
>JBBSNV010000130.1:0-6290 GCA_038260375.1 Reyranellales bacterium | reverse complement strand
GGGCAGGAAGCCCAACCGCTCGCCCGCTTCGACCGCGGGCCGCGACAGCACGATGCGATCGATCGCGCCGGTCAGGTGCAAGGACACCGCCATGGCCACAGCGAGATAGGTCTTGCCGGTGCCGGCCGGACCGATGCCGAACACGAGTTCTTTGCTCTTCATGGCGCGGATGTAGGTCTCTTGGCCGGGCGAGCGGGCCATGATCACGCGCTTGCGGGTACGGATCGCCATGGCTTCGCCGCCGCCGGCATCGGAATCGGCCAGGCGGATGGCAGCATCGATCTCGGCCATGTCGATGGTCAGGCCGCGCTTGAGCCGACTGTAGAGCGCTTGCAAAACGGTGCGCGCCGCGGCCACCGCTTCCTGCTCGCCCTCGATCGTCACCTTGTTGCCGCGCGAGGCCAACGAGACATCGAGCAATTGCTCGATGCGTGCGAGATGCCGATCATGCTCGCCAAACAACATTGGGAGCAAAGAGTTATCGTCGAAATCCAGCCGCATGCCGGCGCGCTGGCCGGGCTTGGTGCCGTGTCCGGAATTCGACTGGGGTGTGCGGCTCACGAAGCCACCGCCAACTCGACTGGATGAACCACTTCGCCGGCCAAACTCACACCATACGCGCCGACCATACGCACGGTGGCGATGCGGCCGCGCAAGGCGGCGCCGGCCTCGACATAGACCGATTGCAGATAAGGCGTCTTGCCCAGCGCTTGGCCCTGCTTGCGTCCGTCGCGATCGAACAGCACGGCCATAGTGTGGCCCAGCTTGGCGCGGTTGAATGCCAGCTGCTGTTCGCCCAGCAAGGATTGCAATTCTGCCAGCCGTGAGTCCATCAATGGCTCCGCTACTTGTCGTTCCAGCATCGCCGCCGGCGTACCAGGGCGGGGGCTGTATTTGAAAGAGAACGCTTGGGCAAAGCCGATGTCCCGCACCAGCTTCATCGTGGCAGCGAAATCGGCATCGCTCTCGCCGGGAAAGCCGACAATGAAGTCTGATGACAGCGCAATGTCGGGCCGCGTTTCGCGCAGGCGTTCGATGATGCGGCGATAATCGTCGACGCTATGCTGGCGGTTCATAGCCTCGAGGATGCGATCGCTGCCTGATTGTACTGGGAGGTGCAGGAACGGCATCACGCTGTCGATCTCGCCATGCGCGCGGATCAATTCGTCATCCATGTCGCGCGGATGCGATGTCATATAGCGCAAGCGTTCGACGCCATCGATCTCGGCCAGCGCGTAGAGCAGCCGCGCCAAGCCCCAGGTCGCGCCATCGTCACCGCCATCTGGTGCTGCACCGTGATAGGCGTTGACGTTCTGGCCCAGCAAGGTGATCTCGACCGCGCCGTGCGCCACCAGATGCCTGGCCTCGCGCAGAATGTCGGCCACGGGCCGCGAGAACTCGGCGCCGCGCGTGTACGGCACGACGCAGAAGGTGCAGAACTTGTCGCAGCCTTCCTGGATCGACAGGAAGGCGCTAGGGCCGTTATTCGATGGCAGGGGCAGGGAATCGAATTTCGGCTCGACCGGAAATTCAGTGTCGAGCACGCCGCTGCCTTTACCGCCGGTTGAACCGCTAGCACGGGCGGCGCGTGCCACCATCTCGGGCAGGCGGTGATAGGCCTGCGGGCCGACCACGATATCGACATAGGGCGCGCGGCGGATGATCTCGGCGCCTTCGGCTTGGGCGACGCAGCCGGCCACCGCCAACACCATGGCCTCGCCGCGTCGGTTCTTGGCGTCCTTATGTTCGCGCAAGCGGCCCAATTCGGAGAACACTCTCTCCGAAGCACGCTCGCGAATATGGCAGGTGTTGACGATCACCATATCGGCATCGTCGGGGGCCGAGCACGCCTCGAAGCCCAACGGCGCCAGCACATCGGCCATGCGGGCCGAATCGTAAACATTCATCTGGCAGCCATAGGTGCGGATGAACAGTTTCTTGCGTTGGTTCACTGCCTCGGAAATCCTATCGAAACCTCGAATCCTGGCCGGTTATTGGCCCCGCCCGGCATAGAGAGTCAAGCGCGGGCCGGAGCCGTGCCAGCGATTCTGCGTAAATTTCCGGCATGGCCCCGCAATCGCGTCACACTACCGCCGGCAATTGGCCCATCACGCCCGGCGCAATTGACCGGTTCCAGAGTGCCTCCTACGGTTGGTGACCTACCGTCCTTTCCCCGCCGAGGTTTCACGCGTGTGTTGCGCAGCCTGGTCGACGACAGCGCTGTCAATCTGCGCGCCAAGCTGATCACGCTTTATGCATTGCTGGTGGCGGCCAATATTGCTGCCTGGGCGTGGGCGATCTCGGCCATCGTCTATCGCATCAAGCGCTTCGACGAAATCGAAGTTTCTTAAGATCGACGTGCACGTATCGTATCTAAGCGGCCTTATCGCCGGCCGCTTTTTCGCCCGCCGCCTTTTCTCCTGCCGCCTTTTCTCCCATGGCCGGCGGCAGCACCTCGAAGCGGCCGGAATTGCTGGCCGCCACGCCTTGGGCGATCACTTTCTGGCAGTGGGCCGACAGCTTCTTGCGGTCGCCGAGTTGGTCGATATCGACCGGCTCGTGGAAATTGACCATCACTTCGACCTCGCCCAGCCCGGCCATCTGCCAGGCATGCGGCCCCAAATTCATGTCGCCGAACCAGGTGTAGAACGGCCGCCAATGCCGGCCGAGCGGGATGCCGTCCAGCCTGGTATAGGCGATCGACACTGGCTGCACCGTGATCGGCTTGCCGTCCTTGCGCCGCACTTGGGCGGCGGCAAAGAACGACGAGCGGAACGGCAGCACGTAGGTGCCTTCGCTCGACGTGCCTTCGGGGAACAGGATCAGGTCGTCGCCCGCCCGCAGGCGCTTGGTGATCTCGTCGTTGCTCTTCATGCTGGCATGCGCCTTGCGTTCGACGAACACCGAGCGCTGCAGCTTGGCCAGCCAGGAGAAGAACGGCCAGGTCGAGACCTCGCGTTTGGCGATGAAAGATCCTGGGATCAGCGAGCCCAGCACTTCGATGTCGAGATAGGAGATGTGGTTGCAGGCGAACAAAGTTGGGCGCGCCGGCGACATGGTGCCGCGCACGCGCACTTTCAGGCCCAGGATGTAACACACCGCGCGGTGGTAATAGACCGGCAGCCAGCGTGCGGCCGGCTTGCACACCAGGTTGAGGATGAACTGGATCGGCAGCAGCGGCAGGGTCAGCGCCACATAGACTGTGATCCGCAAAATGGCGCGCGGCGCCGATCCGATCAACATGGCATTTCAGGCGGCGTTGTTGTCGCCGCCACCGGCGGTGCGCTCGTAGTGTTTGTAATATTTTTCCGTCACCAGATCGGTCTTCACCACGATACAGACATCGGTGGTGTTGAACTGCCGGTCGATCACCGCGCCGTCGCCGATGAAACCGCCCAACCGCAAATAGCCCTTGATCAAGGGCGGCAAGGCCTTGAGCGCCTCACGTGTATCGATCGCGGGCGGCGGCAGTATCGCCATGTCGACATAACGATCGGACAAGGCGCGCGGCCGCATTTCCGGCGGCGCCAGATGGTTGTGATAAAGATAGGATAACGGTTCGGCCAGCTTCTGGACGTCGGTGCCGGGCAGGCTGGCGCAGCCGAACATCAGCGCGATGTCGTAGTGGAACACGTAGGCGGCGATGCCGCGCCACAGCAACTGCATGGTGTTGCGCGTGCGATGCGCCTGGTCGACGCAGGAGCGGCCCAGCTCCAAAATCTCGCGCGGCATGGAGGTCAGCACCCCGATGTCGTACTCGGCGTCGGAATAGAAGCGGCCCATGCGCTCGGCGGCCGGGCGGCGGATCAAGCGATAGGTGCCGACCACGGCCTGCGCGCCCTCGCCGTTCTGGTGATCCAGCACCAACAGGTGATCGCAGATCGGATCGAATTCGTCGAAGTCGCGTTTATGCGCGGCCATCTCCGGCGTCGGCTGGGCGGCCATCTCGTCGTAGAACACGCGATAGCGCAGCGCTTGGGCGGCGTCCATTTCCGCCGCGGTCTCGGCCAGCCGCACTTCGAGCGGTCCCGAAACGATCGGCGCCGGCCGATCGGCAGCAACGGTCATGCTGGCGTTACGAGACACCACCGCCCTCGCGTTTGGCAGTGGCCGGCACGGCGTATAGCTCCAGCCGGTGATCGACCAATTTGTAGCCCAGCCGCTCGGCGATCTTGCGCTGCAGCTCTTCGATCTGCGAATCCTGGAACTCGATCACCTTGCCGTTCTGCACGTCGATCAGGTGATCGTGATGCTCGTCCGGCACTTCCTCGTAGCGGGCGCGGCCATCGCGGAAATCGTGCTTCTCCAGGATATTGGCTTCCTCGAACAGCCGCACGGTGCGATAGACCGTGGCGATCGAAATACGTTGGTCGATTGCCGTAACGCGGCGATACAGCAGCTCGACATCGGGATGGTCGACCGAATCGGACAGCACGCGCGCGATGACCCGGCGCTGCTCGGTCATCTTCAACCCCTTGTCGATACAACGCTTTTCTAGACGCGACGGCATGTGTCTCTCCGCCTGGCATGATCCGGGCTGTGGATGCGGCAAAGTATAGAACAAAGCGCCGCCGCCGCCTATCTTCTTGCAGCGCGGAAAAGCCTACGCCAAAGACTGGAATCGCAATGCTTTGCATTGGTTCGCAAGGGATGCGGCGACAACGACGGCAACGATCTGGGTGGTAAGCGACAGCAAGGATTCGCCGGATTTATGGCAGACTGCTTACCTATGACTACGCAAAAATTCGATTTGGACATCACAAGCGAAGTCTGCCCCATGACTTTCGTGCGGGTGAAGCTGAAGCTGGCGCAAATGCCGGGCGGGGCGGAACTGACGGTGACGTTGCGCGACGGCGAAGCGCTGAGCAACGTGCCGCGCTCGTTACGCCAGGAAGGCCATGAGATAGTAGCGCTCGAGGCGCAAGGCCATGGCATCCACCAATTGGTGGTGCGCAAAAAGCACGGCTAGCTTTCCGTCAATTTGTTTTTGGCCATGACGATGGCCGCGGCGTTGCCCAGCGAGCCGCGTGCGTAATAGCCGGCGCGCCGGCCGACCCCGGCGAAGCCCAGCGAGAAGTAAAGGTTGCGCGCGGCGAAATTGTCTTCGGCCACTTCTAGAAACAAGCGCTGTGCGCCACGCGACGCCGCTTCGCTCTCGCCTTTTTGCATCAGCTTGAAGCCGACGCCCTGGCGCCGCCAGTCGGGCAACACCGCCAGGGTGACGATTTCCGCTTCATCGGCCGCCACCCGCACCAGCAACAAACCGACCGGCGCTTCGCAGCCGGGCTCGCTGGCCGGCTCGGCCATCAGGCCGAACGCTCCGGGCATGGCCAGCAACTCGGCAAAGGCCTGGCGGTCCCAGCGTTGGTCCCACGCCGCCACGAAAGCCTCGCCGTGGATCAGCGCGGCACGATCAAGATCCAACCCGCCAAACGGGCGCAAGATCAGGGGAGCGACCGTGGCGGCGACGCTCATGCCGCCGGCACCGGCTTGTGCTTGCCCAAGGTCACGTCGGGCGGGCGCAGATAGATCGGCTGCGGCAAGCCTTCGCGTTGATTGTGCTCGCGCCAGGTCTCGACGCCTTGGCGCGCCAGCACGGGAGCAAAGGCGCTGGCGCGCGGCGGCGCACTAGCCAGCACCACGCATTCGTCCTGCCGGCCCAATTGGGCAAAGGCTAGCATCAAATCTGGCGCAGCGTCGCCTACTAAGCCGTATCGTCCCCGCGCCAACGACCCAACGGCATCGAGCGGGCGTTGCACGACCGGCGCTGCAACGCCGACCCGCAGAAAGATTTCCTCGCGCTTGCTGTCGATGGCGGCGACCAGTGTTTGTTGGAGGTCGCGTTGATCGGGTGGCAAGGCGTCGGTCACGGCATCGAAGGTGCTACGCGCGGCCAGCGGCTTACTCAGCGCCAAGGCTAGGCCGCGGGCAAAAGCCAGGCCGATGCGAATGCCGGTGAAGCTGCCGGGTCCGACCGTAACGCCGATCAGGTCGAGTTCGGCTGCCCTGACTTGGGCGTTGCGCAACACTTCCTGCACGGTTGGCGCCAAGCGCGCGGCTTGGCCTTGGCTGCGCGATTCATAGTGGTCGGCCAGGATCTTGTCGCCGCGCGCCACCGCCACCGACAGCGCCTGGCAGGCGCAATCGAAGGCCAGGATCAATGGCGAGGTCGGCGGCGGTCGGTCGGCGCTCTTCATCGCGCTCAATCGATCATGTTAGGAATAGGCAGACAAGAGCGCACAACCCCGAAGGACCAATCATGGAACTGGTGCCGATCGCGCCGCCCGATT
>JBBSNV010000129.1:0-6301 GCA_038260375.1 Reyranellales bacterium | reverse complement strand
CGAATTCTTGGCCACGCTTGGTACGCCGCACGACGTGTCGGTGGTGCCGGGCAATCACGACACTTACGTCAAATTGCCCTGGGCCCAGGGCTTGGCCAAATGGAGCGCCTATATGACCGGCGACGACGCCCAGGCGCCCGACGGGCTGAAGGCGTTTCCTTTCCTGCGCCGGCGTGGGCCGGTCGGCATCGTCGGCTTGAACACCGGCGAGCCCGAAGCCTGGTTCTTCGCCACCGGCCGCTTGGGCCAGGAGCAAATCGAACGCACCGAGGCCATTTTAACGTCGCTGGCGCGTGAGGGGTTGTTCCGCCTGGTGCTGATCCATCACCCGCCGCAGCCCGGTGGCGCGCCGCGGCGCAAATCGCTGCTCGATGCGCGCGCATTTCAGGACATGATCGGCCGGGTCGGCGCCGAGCTGATCGTGCATGGCCATATGCATCGGCCGATGCTGGGCCGCATCGCCGGCCCCAAGGGCCCGGTGCCGGTGCTGGGCGTGGCCGCGGCGTCGTCCGACGTCACCTCGTATTATGGCGCCGGCGGCTATCACGCCCTAACCATCGCCCGCCAGGACGATGGCTGGAGTCTCGACGTGGAAATTCGCCAATTGGCGATGGACTACGCCACCTGTAAAGCCAAAAGCCAGTTCCGCCTGGCCCTGCCGTTAGCGGCCTAGACCGGCCCAAGCTCGGCCCAAGTTCGGCACAACACCGCCACAAAGCCTGTTTATGGGCTCGGGTTGGGGGTTCTGACCGGCGGCGGAACGGCCTATTGTCGGGCAAGGCAACGAGGAAAACATGACCGGAGCGGTCAACGAAACGATGCGCAGATTCGGCTATCCGGCGACGACCCTGGTCGAGACGCCGCGCTGGGTCGTGCTGCTGCGCCCGCAGCAGGCGACTTTGGGCGCGCTGGTGCTGGCCTGCCGCGAGCCGGTCAAGGCGTTGGGCGAGGTCAGCGCCGCTGCCTTCACCGAAATGCAAAGCCTGGTGGCGCGCATCGAGCGCGGCCTGAAAGCGCCTTTCGCCTACGACAAGATCAACTACTTGGCCTTGATGATGGTCGATCCCGACGTGCATTTTCACGTCGTGCCGCGCTACGCCGCAACCCAGCGTTGGAACGGCATCGAGTTTGCCGATGCCGGTTGGCCCGCAATGCCCAATCTCGGCAAATTCCCCGAACTCGATCAGGCGACCTTGGCGAAATTGGCCGAGCATCTGCGGCCGTATCTTGCTTAGAGATAAAGCGTGACCCGGATCGATCGATACGTCATCGAGAAAACCATGGTACCGCTGGCCGCCACCATCGGCATCGCGCTGGCGGCGCTGCTGATGGAGCGCATGGTGCGGCTGATGGAGATCCTGGTCAGCCAGGGCGGCCCGCTATTCCTGGTGATGAAGATGCTGGGCAATCTGGTGCCGCATTATCTGGGGCTGGCGTTGCCTGCGGCTTTGTTCATCGGCGTCATGCTGGCCACCACGCGGCTCAGCATGGACAGCGAGATCGATGCGCTGCAATCGGTCGGCGTGTCGTTGCGCCGCCTGCTGCGGCCGCTGATGGTGCTCACCCTGGCGATCGGCGTGGTGTTGTTCATCCTCTACGGCTATTTGCAGCCTTACACGCGCTACGCCTATCGCGCGCTGATGTATGCCGCCACCAATTCGGCCTGGGATTTGTCGCTGGAGAAGGGCTCATTCTTCACCGGGCTGGGCGGCTATACCGTACTGGTCGACGACATCGCCGATGGCGGGCGCAAGCTCTATGGCGTGTTCGTTTACAAGAAGGACGAGAACGGCACCACGGTGGCGATGACCGCGCAATCGGGCGAGGCCTCGCGCCGGCCCGAGCAGCTGCAGATCGTCCTGCATCTGATCAAGGGCGTGCGCACCGAGATCAAGGCGGACGGCCAGGTCAGCATGCTTACCTTCGACGATATCGACATGCCGATCGACGTGGCGCTGCCCGAGCCATTCCGCGAACGGGTGTCGGAGCGCGAACTGACCATCGGCGAGCTGTGGAGCCAGCGCAACACCGACCAGGTCAAGCCCAGCAAGTATTCCATCCGCGCCGAGTTGTGGGGCCGCGTGGTGCGTACCTTGTCCTTGCTGATGTTGCCATTGCTGGGCATCCCGCTCGGCCTGGCGACGCGGCGCAACCAGCGCAATGTCGGCATCGCGGTCGGCGTGGTGCTGCTGGTGGTCTACAACAATCTGCTGAATTTCGGCGAACAGCTCGCCAGCTACGGCCGGCTGTCGCCGTTCTTCGGATTGTGGCTGCCGTTCCTGTTGTTCACTGGCTTTGCGGTCTGGCTGTTCGTCACCGTCAGCACCCGGCCGCGCGAGAATCCGGTGGCAATGCTGATCGGCTCGCTCGATCGCGCGAAGAACTGGCTGTGGCGCCTGGTGCGACGCCAGGGGCCGACTGCGGGACCGACTGCGGGACCGACTGCGGGAGCGGCGGAATGACCTTGTCTATGTTCTCGATCGTAACCCGCTACGTGACGGTGCAATTCCTGCGCCGCTTCTTGTTCATCCTGCTGGGCTTCGTGGCCTTGGTGCAGCTGTTCGACGTGCTGGCCAACGCCGACGACATCATCGCCAAATTCGGCCAGGGGCTGTGGCCGCTGCTGCGCTACATCGCCCATCGCCTGCCCGCTACCCTGGCCCTGGCCATGCCGTTCGCCGTGCTGATCGCAGCCCTGCTTACTTTGCTCGGCCTGGCGCAGAACAACGAGATCATGGCCCTGAAATCGACCGGCATGTCGTTCTATCGCGTCATGCTGGGCTTCCTGCCGATCGGTATCGTCATTGCCGTCGCCCATTTCCTGATCACCGACCAATTGGCGCCGCGCGCGCTGCGCGACTTGGCGCTGTACGAGCAAGCCAACAACCAGGCCCATCCCGGCGGCGCGCAGCAGGTGATGTCGCATGCGGTGTGGATCCGCGACCGCGGCATGTTGATCCGCGCCGACCGGGTGGTGCGCGATGGCTCGCTGTTGTGGGACGTCGAGATCATCAGCCGCGACGCGCGCGGCATCATGCAGGAACGCCGCTTCGCCAAGCGCGCGCAATACGCCGACAAGAAATGGACCCTGAGCGAGGTCAATGTGCTGAAACTGATCGACGCGAATCGCGACATCAGCACGCTCGATAGCCAGGTCTGGGACACCACTTTGCGGCCCGCAGATTTCGCCAACCAGGCGGTGCCGCCCAGCGAATTCACCGCCGGCGATTTGCGCCAGCTCACCGCCAGCGCCGGCGTTGGCAGCCGGCCGGTCTCGGTTTACGCCACCTGGCTGCAGAAGCGTTACGCCCTGCCGGTGGTCTGCCTGCTGATGATCCTGCTGGCCGCGCCGGTCTCGGCCGTCACCTTGCGCTCGGGGGGCACCGGATTGCGCATGGCGATCGGCATCGGCCTGGGCTTCTTGTATTTCGTCGCCGACGGGCTCAGCACCGCGATGGGCGAGACCGGCAGCCTGGCGCCGTTGCTGGCGGCCTGGGCGCCCGCGGTGATCTTCGCCAGCATCGGCAGCTCGGTGCTGCTGCGGGTGGAAAGCGTCTGATCAGTTATGAAGCTGTGGATCGACGCGCATAGCTTTGCCGGCCAAGGGCGCGCGCCGCTGATGGTATTTGGCCTCAGCCTGGTAGAGCGCCATATCCGCGCCGCGCAACGCGCCGGCAGCGGCATTGGAATCGACGACGTGATCGTCGATCTGCCCGAGGGCGTTACCCTCACCTTGCCCAGCGATCTGAAGCCGCGCCTCGTGCATCGCAGTGGCTGCGTCGGCGCGAGGATGGCTGCGGCGCTGGCGCACGACGAGGCGGGTGAAGCGATGATCGCGGTGGCGTGCGATGTCGCGCTCGACCAGCGGCTCTTTGCCGAGCTCGGCAAACGCGAGGGCAACTGGCTGGCGCGTGATTCCTCTGCCGCCGACGCGCCATCGATCCTGCGCCTGGCGACGATGCCACACGAGGCTGCCACCGCGGCCGATTGGCCGGCGCTGACCCAAGCCTTGCTCGCTACCGGAGCGCACGAGCTGCGCCAGCAAGAGTTCACCGCCCATATTGCTGTCTTACGCCGTAACCTGCCGTTCTGGCTGCACTATGTGCGCGACGACAAAGCGCGGCGCGAGCTCGAGCGCTTCATGTTCAAGGCCAGCTACAAGGGCTCAACCGATTTCTTCACCAAATACGTCTATCCACCCGCGGTGTGGCTGCTGGTGCGGCCGCTGGCCAGGCTGCGCGTACATCCCAACACCGTCACCTGGGTCAGCATCGCGCTCACCTTCCTGGCGGTGCCGCTGTTTGCTTATGGCTGGTGGGTCGCGGGCTTGCTGTGCGCTTACGGCATGAGCGTGCTGGACTCGGTGGATGGCAAACTGGCGCGGCTGACCTTCACCGATTCCAAGCTGGGCAATGCGCTCGACCACGGCCTCGACATCGTGCATCCGCCGCTATGGTATCTGGGCTGGGCGTTCGGCCTGGAGGGCTTGGGCATGCTGCCGCCGCTGATCTGGGCGGTCGAAGCCCCGCTGGTGCGGGGCGCTCTGGTGATGATCCTGTTTTACGTGCTCGATCGGCTGGTGCTGATGATCTACAAGCTGCGCTTCGGCCGCGGCTTGCATGCGCATGGCCGCATCGATGGGCTGGTCCGCACTTTCATCTCCCGCCGCAACATCAACCTGCCGTTGTTCACAATGGGCCTGATTCTGGGCATCGGGCGCCAGGTGTTCTGGTTCATCGTCGCCTGGCAGATCGTCACCGTACTGTGGCATGCCGGGCGCACCGCGTGGATTTTGGCGCGTGGGGAGAAGCCGGCGTAGTTTTCACTCAGCTATTCTTTCCGCTCTGCAGATACTTGACGATCGGCAGGCTGATGAACCTGGGCGTCAGCGGCGCCAGTGCCGCGCTCATCTTGTTCATGAAGCCCGCGATCGCCACCCGCTTGCCGGCGTTCATGGCGTCGAGCCCGATGCGCGCCACCTGATCGGTGGTCATCACCTGCATCAGCTTGAACAGGCGCAAATTTCCCATGCCGGCGCGATTGACGAACGGCGTCGCGACCGGGCCGGGGCACAAAGCGGTGGCGGTCACGCCGCTGCCTTTGAGTTCAGCCGACAGCGCCTCGCTCAGCGACAGCACATAGGCCTTGGTGGCGTAATACACCGCCATCAGCGGCCCGGGCTGGAAGGCCGCTGTCGAGGCCACGTTGAGGATGCGGCCGTTACGTTCGGCCAGCATGGAAGGCAGCAGCAGCCGTGTCAGTTCGGTGAGCGCCACGACATTGACCATCACCATCTGGCGCACTTCGCCCGGATCGTTGCTGGCCAGCGCGCCGGCCTGGCCCAGCCCGGCATTGTTGACCAGCACATCGACCCGCAGCCCGGCATTGCTCAGCGCTTGCACCAGATAGTCGGCGGCGCCGGCCAACGCCAGATCGACCGTGAACACGCTCGTCACCACGCCGTGCTTGGCGTGCAGCTCGTTGGCGAGAGCATGTAGTTTGTCGGTCGAGCGCGCCGTGAGGGCGAGATCGTGGCCACTTGCCGCGAGCTGGCGCGCCAGCGCCTCGCCAATGCCGCTGGAAGCGCCGGTAACCAGAGCGAGCGGACGGGAACTGGTCATGGGGATCCTTTCGGGGAATGGGATGCCACCATTGCCCGGCGCGCGGCAAAGGCCAAGGGTTTGATCGGCAATCGGTGTGCGGGCCTGGTCGTCTCGGCGCGCTGAACGCGCGGAATTTCACGAGATTCACTCACCAAGAATGACAAATTGTTACGTAGATTCAGGGTGCTTAATGCCGGTCGCGGACCTAAGTTCATGAGGCATCTTCTCTCTGCCGCATGTTGCGCAGCGAGCACTGCCACGAAGCAGCAATCGGGGTATTCGAGTGGCGCCGCGTTTCGGATTTTGGGCCGATCACCGTTACAACCTTTCGCGCATGACCATGCGCGACCTGGTGGGCGCGTATCTGTCGCATTATGCCGTCGCCGCTTACTTCCTGCTGGGCGCGATCGGCGTCGGCTTGGCCGTTACCTGGACGGCGTCGCTGTTGCCCACCCTGCTGGCCGGCGCCGCTGCGGTGATCGCCTATCCGCTGGTGTGGTACGCGCTGCATCGTTGGGTGTTGCACAGCAAGCTGCTCTACAAGTCGCGCCTCACGGCGAAAGTGTGGAAGCGCATCCATTTCGATCATCACCAGGACCCGCATAATCTCGGCGTGTTGTTCGGCGCGCTCTACACCACTTTGCCGACCATCGCCTTGGTCACCGGCCCGCTGGGCTATGTCATCGGCGGCCTGGCTG
>JBBSNV010000128.1:0-6354 GCA_038260375.1 Reyranellales bacterium | reverse complement strand
GGCCAGCGCATCGCCCAGCCGCGTGCCGGCGCTGTCGCGCGTCTCGATCACATCGACCATGGTCTTGGCGCCGACGAACACCGCCGAGCCCATCGTGCCGGGCTGGAAGCGCGAGCCTTCTTCGTTGGTCCAGGCCACCGCCTCGATCGGCCGGCGCGTCTTAATGCCGGCATCGTCGAGCGCTTCGAGCGCCTCGAACGCCGCCAACACGCCATACATGCCGTCGTAGCGCCCGCCGGTCGGTTGGCTGTCCATATGCGAACCCGACGTCACCGGGGCGGCATTATCGTCGCTGCCGGGACGGCGCACGAAGATGTTGCCGATCTCATCACTGAACACCGGGAAATTACGCACCTTGGCCCAGTCGCACAGCTGGCGGCGGGCGGCGATGTCCTCGGCCGACAGCGCCTGGCGATTGACCCCGCCTTTCGGCGTGCCGCCATAGCGCGCCATATCGCCATGGCGTTGCCACAGGCGATCCTGGTTGACGGCTTGCGCGGCCCTGTCTGATTTATTGGCGGCGGATTGGTTCATTTCTTGCTCCTGCTGTTTTCTATAACCTACGGTGAGGCACAACAAGGGGGCGGATATGGCGTACGAAACCTATCGCGATCTGATCGGCTACGCCGACAAGCCACCCGACCCGCAATGGCCGGGCGGCGCCAAGCTGGCGGTGCAGTTTGTGCTGAACTACGAAGAAGGCGGCGAGAACACCGTGTTGAACGGCGATCCGGGCTCGGAGGTCTATCTGACCGAAGTGCCGGGCGGCACGCCCTTGATAGGCGCGCGCGATCTCGGCGTCGAATCGCAATACGAATACGGCAGCCGGGTCGGCTTCTGGCGCATCCTCAATCTATTCGCTGAGCGCAAGATCAACTTCACCTGCTATGGCGTTGGCCTGGCGCTGGAGCGCAATCCCGCCGCCGCCAAAGCCATGGTCGCGGCCGGCCATGAAATGGCCAGCCACGGCTATCGCTGGATCAACTACAAGGACGTGCCCGAAGACGTCGAGCGCGAGCACATGCGCAAGGCGATCGCCGCCATCGTCAACACCACCGGGCAACGCCCTGTCGGTTGGTACACCGGGCGCATCAGCGCCAACACGCGCAGACTGGTGGTCGAGGAAGGCGGCTTCCTCTACGACAGCGACGCCTATAACGACGACCTGCCCTATTGGGTCGAGGTCGCCGGCAAAGGCCATCTGGTCATTCCCTACACCTTGGACAACAACGACATGAAGTTCTCGGTGCCGCCCGGCTTCAGTTCGGGCAAAGGCTATTTCGAGTATCTCAAAGACGCCTTCGACGTGTTACGCCGCGAGGGCCAGCGCCAGCCGCGCATGATGTCGATCGGCATGCATTGCCGCTTGGCCGGACGGCCTGGGCGTTTTGCTGCGCTGGAACGCTTCGTCGATTACGTGCTGGGCCACAAGGATGTTTGGGTATGCAAACGCATGGAGATCGCGCAGCATTGGCGCAAAGTGCATCCGTTCAAGGAATTCGTTTAACCGGCGAAGGGCGGTTTGACCAAATAACGCGCTGCCACCGCGACGCCGGCTATATCGAGGGCGTAACGGCCGCCACGCAGCCAGTCGGCCGTAACGATGGCATCGCTGCGCGCATAGCCCATGACAACGCAGCGATCCAACACCGTGCTCCATCCCGCCGAGGTCACTTCGCCCACCGGCTTGCCGTCGCGCAGGATGATCTCGCCGCCCCAGCAATAGGCTTGAGCATCGTCCAGCGCCAGCATGACAAGGCGCTTGCGCGTGCCGTCCCGCTTTTGCTTGAGCAGCGTGTCGCGGCCGATGAAATCGGGCTTGGCCAGATCGACCGCGAACATCAGGCCTGCTTCCAGCGGCGTTTCGTCCGGCCCCAGCTCGGCTCCAAAGGCGCGCCGGCCGGCTTCGATGCGCAGCGCGTCGAGCGCGTAATAGCCGGCATCGATCGCGCCACTCGCTAGCATCAAAGTATCGTACACGCCGGCGGCAAACTCGGTCGGGACGTAAAGCTCGAAACCCAGCCCACCGGCATAGCTCATGCGCGCCGCACGCACCCGGGCGTAGCCGATATCGATCTCCGCCGTGTCGCCATAGGCCAGGCCGTCGAGGCTCAGCAAGGCGGGCGCCCGCGGTCCCATCAGCGACAACACCGAATAGGCCGAGGTCACCTCGGTCAGCACGGCAAACGCCTCGCCGATATGGCGATTGATCCAGGCCGCATCGCGTGTTGCTTGCGCCGTACCGGTAATCAGCAGGAATTTGTCGGCCGCCAGGCGCAGCACGGTGAGGTCGCTCTCGAACCCGCCACGCCGATTGAGCAGCGGCGTATAGACCATCCGCCCGACCGCCACATCGATGCGGTTGGCGCAAATGCGTTCCAGCATCGCCAAAGCGTCCCTGCCCTGCAGCAGCAATTTGGCAAATGAGGTCTGGTCGAACAGCGCGGCACTCTCGCGCACGGCGCGTTGCTCGCGCATGGTGTGGATCAGCCAAGCGGGCTTGGCAAAACCGTAAGCGTGTTGTGTTTCGCCCGATGCGAAATACAGCGCCCGCTCCCAACCCATCTTGCTACCAAAGCGCGCGCCCTTTTGATGGAGACGGTCGTAAAGCGGCGAGCGACGCAACGGCCGTACCGATTCCAGCTCGTGGCGCGGCCAGCGCATGGCGTAGTGCAGGCCTAAAGTCTCCACCGTGCGGTCGCGCAGCTGGGCGCGGTTGGCATGGAACGGCGCGAAGCGACGAATATCGACATCCCATAGATCGGCCGGCGCCTCGCCGCCCACGATCCATTCCGCCATCACTTTGCCGGCGCCGCCGGCATTGGCGATGCCAGCCGAGTTGAAGCCGGCGGCGACGTAGAAGCCTTGGCGCTCCGGCGCTTCGCCGAGAATGAAATTGCCGTCGGGCGTGAAGCTCTCCGGCCCGTTGAGCAATTGCCGCACCTCTGCGGTCTCCAGGCACGGCGTGCGGTGCAAGGCGTTGTGCATCAGGATTTCGAATTGGTCCCTATCCTCGGGCAGCAATTGGAATTCGAAATTGTCGGGGATGCCGTCGCTGCCCCAGGGCTTGGCCGTGGGCTCGAAGCCGCCCATCACCAAGCCGCCGACTTCCTCTTTGTAGTAGATGAAGCCGTCAGGATCGCGCAGCACCGGAAGGTCGGGCGTGATGCCCGCGATGCGCTTGGTAACGATGTAGAAATGCTCGGCCGAATGCAGCGGCACGTTGACACCAGCCAGCACGCCCAATTCGCGTGCCCATTGCCCGGCGCAATTGACTACCACTTCGCAGGCAACCTTGCCGCTATCGGTTTGCACTGCCGCGATGCGGTCGCCGGCAAACTCGAATCCGGTAACCCGCACGCCTTCGACCAGCTTGGCGCCGCCCATCCGCGCGCCTTTGGCCAAAGCTTGCGTCAGGTCGGTGGGATTGGCCTTGCCGTCGCCCGGCAACCACACCGCACCAACTAAATCGTCTATGCGCATCAGCGGCCAGAGCTTACCCGCTTCGCTGGGGGTGATGAATTCGGCCTCGATACCGAAGCTCCGCGCGGTCGCCACATTACGCTTAAGTTGAATTACACGTTCTAGTGTGCGCGCCACGGAAATGCTGCCGCAGCGTTTCCAGCCGGTGGCTTGGCCGGTCTCCGCTTCCAGCCCGGCATAAAGCTCGGTGCCGTAGCGACTCAACGCCGTCATGGTGCGGTTGGCGCGCAACTGGCCGACCAGGCCCGCGGCATGCCAAGTGGTACCGCCGGTCAGGCGGCCCTGCTCGAGCAGCAGCACGTCCTTCCAGCCTAGCTTGGTCAGGTGATAGGCGACGGAGCAGCCCACCACGCCGCCGCCAATGATGACAGCGCGGGACTGCGTCGGCAGCGATGCCATAATCGGCGAAGGCGCGACGTCTAAAGTGTTCCTGGCCAAGGCAACGAATAGGTCTTCACGTTGGTGAAGCTCTTCATCGCTTCCAGCACGCCCTCTTTATAACCAAGACCGGAATCCTTGATGCCACCGAACGGCGACATCTCGATGCGATAGCCCGGCACTTCCCAGATATTGACGGTGCCAACATCCAGCTCGTTGACGAAGCGCGTGATGTAATCCAGCCGGTTGGTGCAGACACCCGACGACAGGCCGAACGTGGTCGAGTTCGACACGCGGATCAGATCGTCGATGTCCTTGCAGCGGATGATCGGAATGGCCGGGCCGAAAGTCTCCTCGCGCACTAATTCGCAATCGTAGGGCACGTGATCGACCACGGTGGGCGGATAGAGCGCGCCCTTGCGATCGTTGCCGTGCAGCAGCTTGGCGCCGCGCGCCGCCGCATCGATCACCCGGCGCTCGAACATCACGGCGGACTTTTCGTTGATCACCGTGCCGACATCGGTCTCGGGATCCATCGGATCGCCGCATTTCAGCTTGCGCGCCTTGGCCAAGACAAGACCGGCAAAGGCGTCGGCCACTTTCTCGACCACGAGGATGCGCTTCACCGCCGTGCAGCGTTGGCCGGAGTTCTTTGTCGCGCCAGTGACGGCCAGCTCGGCCGCCTTTTCCAGATCGGCGTCTTCCATGATGATCAGTGGATCGTTGCCGCCCAATTCCAGCACGACGCGGCGGTAGCCCGCTTTGGCCGCGATGTATTTGCCGACCGGCACACTGCCGGTAAAGGTGATCAAATCGATATGCCGGTTGGTGATCATTTCGTCGCCGAAATCGCCCGGCAGGCCGGTGACCATCGACAGCATTTCCGGCGGCAGGCCGGCATCATAGAGCACGTCGGCCAGCGCCAGCGCCGTCAGCGGCGTCAGCTCAGTCGGCTTGAGTACCATGCGGTTGTTGGTGGCGATGGCCGGCGCAATCTTATGCGCCACCATGTTGAGCGGATGGTTGAACGGCGTGATGGCGCTGATCGCACCCAATAACGGCTGGCGCATGGTGTAGATGCGCCGCGCTTTGCCGTGCGGAGTAATGTCGCAAGAAAAGATTTCGCTGTCGTCGCGGATTGCCATCTGGCCCGACAACGAAAACACGTCGTAGGCGCGGCCCACTTCGTATAACGAGTCCTTCAAGCACAAGCCGGATTCAGCGGTGATGAGTTCGGCGATCTCCTGGCGGCGCTCGGCCAGTTTCTCCGCCGCGGTCAGCAGGATCTTCTGCCGGTCGTAGCGCGTCAGCTTGGATTTGTAGGCGGCGGCAATACGGAACGCCTCGTCGGCATGTTCGCGCGTGCCCTTGGGCACGATGCCGACCAGCGCGTTGTTGTAGGGATTGAACACCTCGATGACATCATCGGTATGCACTTTGCGGCCGGCGATGCGCATGGCTTCGCGGCGCATTGCCGGCACGGTCGGTTTGACGGAACGCAGTTGAGCGGTCATCGCTATATCCTTGAGCTTTATTTTGAGCTGACGAGATTGCAGGCCAGATCGAAGGCATCGAAATTGCGCCAGCGCTTGGCGCCGGGCAACGCAGCCGGCCGGTTGGCGATCAGCGGTACGCGTTGTTCCGACACACCGCCATGCGAACGCAGCGGCTCGGTCAGGCCCGACAAATCGTGCTTGGCCGCGCTGGTGCCCAGCACTTTGTGCTGGGTCGAGACGATGACGATATCGCCCATGCGGTCTGGCGGCAGCTCGAACAACTTGCAGGCTTCGGCCTTGTCCAATGCCAGCTCGATGCCGGGCAATGCGGCGAGCTTGGCCAGCACCGCGCCGCGATCCGCACCCTCCGGCAGATAGGCAGTGGCGAACGAGCCCAGCGCGCCGTGATGCACGACATAGGGATCGGTGATCGGCAGGATGACGCGGACGGCGTCCTTGCCCAGCCAGTCATCCAATACATCCTGCAGATAGATCACGTCGGGCTTGGCGTCGGCGCCGTGCTTGGCGTTCATGCCGTGATCTGCCGTGAGCACGATGATGCAGCCCATGGCGTCGAGCTGGCCCAGGTAACTATCCATCATGGCGTAGAATTTATTAGCCACCGGTGTGCCGGGCGCATGCTTGTGCTGGATGTAATCGGTGGTCGACAGATACATCAGGTCGGGCCGGTCGCGCTGCATCAGCTTGACGCCCGCGGCAAAGACGAATTCGCTGAGCGCGGCGCTATAGACATCGGGCAGCTTCATGCCGACCAGCTCGAGCACGCCCTCGATGCCGTTCTCGGCGATGCTAGCCTTATCGGCTTTCTCCGAGGAGAAGCTGCACGCCTTGCCCGGCCCCAGGGTCAGCCCCTTGCCCAGCAAGCCGCGCAGCTTGTCCTTGGCGGTGATCACCGCAATGCGGGCGCCCACTTCCTGGAACGCCTTGAAGATCGTATCGACGCGCAAAAACTTCGCATCGTTCATCATCACTTCCT
>JBBSNV010000127.1:0-6358 GCA_038260375.1 Reyranellales bacterium | reverse complement strand
TTTAAACGCTCGGCCTCGCTCACGCGCCAGGGCCTGAAGCGAATTACACCAGCCGGTCGAGTTCCTTGACCAGCGCGTCGCCCATCTCCTGGGTGCCGACCTTGCGCATGCCCGTCTGCATGATGTCGGGCGTGCGGATGCCGGTGGCCAGCACGTTCTCGACCGCCTTTTCGATCAGATCGGCATCGTCAGGCAGGTCGAACGAGTAACGCAGCATCATCGAATACGACAGCAACTCGGCCAGCGGGTTGGCCACGCCCTTGCCGGCGATGTCCGGCGCCGAGCCATGAATTGGCTCATACAGCGCCTTGCGCCTGCCGCGCGCATCGGGCGCACCAAGCGAGGCCGAAGGCAACATGCCTAGGGACCCGGTCAGCATCGCGGCTTCATCGGACAGCATGTCGCCGAACAGATTGTCGGTGACGATGACGTCGAATTGCGCGGGCCACCGCACCAGTTGCATTGCCAAGGCGTCGGCGTACATATGCGTGAGCTCGACGTCCTTGTATTGCTCGGCATGCAGCTTGGTCGCTTCCTCGCGCCACAGCACACCCGATTCCATGACATTGGCCTTTTCCGACGAGCACACTTTGTTTTTGCGCTTACGCGCCAGGTCGAACGCCACTGCAACGACGCGGCGGATTTCCGAGGTGGTGTAAACCTGAGTGTTGACGCCCTTGCGCTCGCCATTGGGCAGAGTGGTGATGCCGCGCGGTTCGCCGAAATAAACGCCGCCGGTCAATTCGCGGATGATCAGGATGTCCAGGCCCTTGACGATCTCCGGCTTCAGGCTCGAAGCATCGACCAGCGCGTCGAACACCTTGGCCGGGCGCAGATTGGCGAACAGATCCATTTCTTTGCGCAGCCGCAGCAGGCCGCGCTCGGGCTTTTGCGCGAACGGCAGATCGTCCCATTTCGGGCCGCCGACCGAGCCGAACAGCACGGCATCGGCTTCCTGCGCGCGGGCCATGGTGGCGTCGGTCAGGGGGGTGCCTTCCTGGTCGATGGCGGCGCCACCCACCAGGCCTTCTTCGATGTCGAAGCTCACGGCACGCTTTTTGCCCATCCAGGAAACCACTTTGCGCACTTCGTGCATGACTTCGGGGCCGATGCCGTCGCCGGCCAGGACCAGCAGCTTGCGGTTGGATGCCACTTTTTTGAACTCCCCTCAGAAAGACGCCGCGCCGGCGTATCGCGGGCGCGGCGCGCTAGAACGAAACCTTGTCTAGTTGCGGCGCATCGCGCCGAAGCCGACCAGCACCAAGCCGAGCACGATGGCGCCGATCGATACGATCGGTGGGATCGGAACGTTCTTCTGCGTTTCGGCGGTCACCTTCAGATCGCCGACTTGCAGTTTGGTCTCCTGCTGGCGAAACGAAAAGCCGCCGATGGCGAAGGCAACGAAGCCCAGCAACGCGATGACGATGCCGGCAATGAGCAATGGATTTTTCATGACTTCCTTGTTTTACCGATAGAGCCAGGGCTGGCTCAGGCGTTGCTTGGCTTCGAAATCGGCGATGGCCGGTGCTTGCTTCAAGGTCAGGCCGATATCGTCGAGACCGTTGATCAGACATTCCTTGCGGAACGGGTCGAGTTCGAACTTAACGGTGCCACCATCGGGGCCGGTGATCTCTTGCTTTTCCAGATCGACCGTGACCACGGCATTGGCGCCGCGATTGGCGTCGTCCATCAGCTTGGCGACGTCCTCCTTGGGCAGCGTGATCGGCAGAATGCCGTTCTTGAAGCAATTGTTATAGAAGATGTCGGCGAAGCTTTCGGCGATGACGACGCGAATGCCGAAATCCAGCAGCGCCCAGGGCGCGTGTTCGCGGCTGGGGCCGCAGCCGAAATTGGGGCCCGACACCAGGATCTTGGCGTTCTGGTATTGCGGCCTGTCCAACACGAAGTCGAGCTTCTTGCCATCGGCCGCATAGCGCATTTCGTAGAACAGGCCTTCCTTCAGCCCGGTGCGCTTGATCGTCTTGAGGAACTGCTTGGGGATGATCATGTCGGTATCGACATTGACCATCGGCAAGGGAGCCGCGGTGCCGCTGACAGTGACGAATTTTTCCATAGATGGGCTCTCTAGCTGCGCCTGATCGGAGCAGCAATAAAGCCGTCGCCGCGGTCGGGGTCAAGCCGGCAAGACGGCGGTCGTCGCATACCAGCTGATCTGCATTAACTCATTGAATTAGCTGATAAACTCTCTGGCCGGCGGAATAGGCTACGATCAGCACCGCCGGTTTGCCGTCAAGCGCGCGGCTGCAATGGGCAGCGCCGGTAGGGATATGCGCGCTGTCGCCCGCGCCCAGCACCACAAGTCGATCGCCGATGCGTTGCTCGACCCGGCCCGAAACAACGTGAACCGCCTCGTCGCAATTGGCATGGCGGTGGGTCTCGCTGGTGCAGCCGGCATGGATCGTCATGCGCGCCAGGCTCAACCTCGCGCCGGGCTGTAGCGCGTCGTCGACCAGCCACTCCATGCTGCCCCAGCCAGTCGGCTCGTGACGCTGCGTCATCGAGCCAGATTAGGGACACAACGGCATCGCCGCTCCTGACCTTTTGTTACACCGTGCGACGACTCACACCGGATCGACCGGTAGCTTGATGTTGGCATGCGCTTCGATCACCTCGGCGGCAGCCAGGCAGGTGTCCTCACGATAACGCTGGCCTACGAGCTGCACGCCCATGGCAACGCCATGGTCGATGCCAGTCGGCACCGATAGGCACGGCAGGCCCAGCAGCGCCAGCGCCAGTAGCGGGCGCTGCGCCGCCATGATACGGCCCATGGCGTTGGTGCCCTGCAAGTCCAAGCCCTGCTCGAACGGCGGCTCCATCGACACCGGCATCAGCACCAGCGGGTAGTCTTCGAGGAAAAGATTCCACGCACGCAAAATCCCGCTGCGCTTTTCCAGCGCCTCGAGGAAAGCCGCGCCCTCGACATGGGCCGACAATTTCGCCATGTCGTAAAAAGTTTCCTGCGAAGGCTTGTCGCCGAATTGGTCGACCGCGCCCTTGAGGCCGCGCAGACCGTCGCTCATGACCAGGGTCGACCACAGTTCGGTTGCTTCAGGCAGCATCGGAGGCGTCTTTTCCTCGACGGCGTAACCAGCGTCCTGCAGCCACTTGCCGGCCTGTTCGATCGCTGCTTTCACCGCCGGATGCACGCCGTCACCGAACGCATCAGCGATCATCGCCACCTTGATCGGGCGCGCGAGCGGCGGGCCTTCCAGCGGCGCCGGTACCCACCACGGATCGCGCGGATCGCGCTGCGCCATGGCGTGCAAGCCCAGCCGCGCATCGGCGACGGAACGCGCCAGCGGTCCTTGCACCGACATCAGCTGCGCCGAGATCACGCGCTCCTTGGCGCCGGCTGTGGTGGGATTGTAGGCCGGCACGCGGCCCAACGTGCCGCGCACCCCGACCAGGCCGCAGGCATAGGCGGGATAGCGCACCGAGCCGCCATAGTCATTGCCATGCGCCAATGCACCGATGCCGGCCGCCATCGCCGCGGCGGCACCGCCCGAGGAACCGCCGGGTGTGCGACCCTTGTCGAGCGGATTGAGCGTCTGGCCGTGCAGCGCGTTGTCGGTGAACCAGCGATGCGAGAAGGCCGGCGTGTTGGTACGGCCGATGAACACCGCACCGGCCTTGCGCCAATTGGCAACCACTGGGCTGTCCTCTTTGGCCACGATATCCTTGAACGCCACCACGCCATTGGTGGTGGCATAGTCCATTTGGTCGATATTGACTTTGATGGTGACCGGCACACCGCGCAGCGCGCCGACGCTCTCGCCGCGCGCGATTGCCGTGTCGGCGGCGTCTGCCGCCGCCAGCGCCTCGTCGCGCCTACTCTCGACTACCGCGTTGATCTTGGGATTGACGGCGTCGAGCCGCTGCAGCGCCGCGCTGACCGCCTCGCGGCTGGAAACTTTGCGCGTGCGGATCGCCTTGGCCAGCTCGACTGCGCCCCATGCCCATAGCTCGCTCATCGCTGCCTCCTTGTTACTTCGGCGCGCCGCCGACGCCGGTGCGCGCGTAAGCCTGCTGCAGCGCGCGCTCCACCATCTCCAGCCGGTCCTGACCATAGAACATGTCGCCATCGACGAAATAGGTCGGCGAACCGAACACCGCGCGGGCGAGCGCCTCCTCGGTATTGGCTCGGTATTGCGCTAGAATCGGTTCGCTGCGTGCCGCCACCAGCAGCGCCGCACCATCTAAGCCGAGCCCAACGGCCAGACCCTCGAGTGTGGCGGCGTCGGCCAGATCGGCATCTTCCAGCCAATGCGCTTCCAGCAGCCGATGCGCCAGCGCATCGACATCGAGTTGTGCGGCAATCGCTGCGATGAGCAGGCAGTTTGGCAAGGCGATGTCGTGCGCATGATGGCGCGGGAAGCTTTTCATCATCTTCACGTCGCGCTGCTCGGCCCAGCGTTCCATTTCGCGGCCGAAGAAATAGTCCTTAGGCGCCGGGCTGCGCCGGCCGCCCGGCACGGCGCCCGACTGGGCCACCACCGCGCGCAGATCCATCGGCCGGTGCACGATGCGCCGGCCCGCTGTGGCGGCGATCTGCATCAGCTTGCGCGACCCCAGATAGGCGTAAAGCGAATGCGCCGAGTAGAAGTATTCGATCTCTTTCATTGCTTCTCCCTGCTGGCGATTATCGGCGGCGGCGGCAAAAAGCGAAAGCCCCGCGCGGGCAGAGCGGATCAAGATCGGAAGGGACGTCACGACGTTTCTTCTGATCGTGTGAATCCGCTCTGTCTTTTAAAGATTCGAGCAATTCACCGCTTTGACGGAATCAGGATCGATTCCGTCAAAGCTGATTTGCTCTGGCCGGCGGGGCATTTGTCGTTAGCGGGTGGCGCGACCTACAGCAGATCGCGCACGTCGGCCAAATGGCCGGTGATGGCGGCCGCAGCAGCCATGCCCGGGCTCATCAGATGGGTGCGCCCGCCGCGGCCCTGGCGGCCTTCGAAGTTGCGATTCGAAGTCGAGGCGCAACGCTCGCCCGGCTGCAGCTTGTCGGCGTTCATCGCCAGGCACATCGAGCAGCCCGGCTCGCGCCATTCGAAGCCGGCTTCGAGGAATATCTTGTCTAGGCCCTCCAGTTCGGCCTGCGCCTTGACCAGGCCCGAGCCCGGCACAATCATGGCGTTGACGCTCTGGGCGACATGACGGTCTTTGACCAGTTCGGCCACGGCGCGCAAATCTTCGATGCGGCCATTGGTGCAAGAGCCGATGAACACCTTGTCGACCTTCACATCGACCAGCCGCGTGCCTGGCGTCAGGCCCATGTAATCGAGCGAGCGGGTCCAGGCCTCGCGCGCGTTCTCGTCCGGCGCCGCGGCCGGATCGGGCACCACGCCATCGATCGGCAGCACGTCCTGCGGGCTGGTGCCCCAGGTAATTTGCGGCGCGATGTCCGTGGTCGATAGTCTGATCTCGCTATCGAAATGCGCGCCCTTATCCGACGGCAAGCGACGCCATTGCGCCACCGCCATCTCCCAAGCGCCGCCCTTGGGCACCATGGGCCGGCCTTCGAGATAATTGAAAGTGATGTCGTCGGGCGCGATCAGCCCGGCGCGGGCGCCCGCTTCGATCGACATGTTGCACATGGTCATGCGCGATTCCATGGTCATCTCGCGGATCGCCTTGCCGGCGTATTCGATCACGTAGCCGGTGCCGCCGGCAGTGCCGATCTTGCCGATGATCGCCAGGATCAGGTCCTTCGACGTGATGCCCAGCGGCAGGTCGCCCTCGACCAGAACGCGCATGTTTTTGGCCGGCTTCTGCAAGACCGTCTGCGTCGCCAGCACGTGCTCGACTTCCGACGTGCCGATGCCGAAAGCCAGCGCGCCGAACGCGCCATGCGTGGAGGTATGGGAATCCCCGCACACGATGGTCATGCCGGGCTGGGTGAAGCCCTGTTCCGGCCCGATGATGTGCACGATGCCCTGGCGAATATCGTTCATCTCGTAATAGGGCACGCCGAAGTCGCGGCAATTCTGTTCCAGGGTTTCTACCTGGATGCGCGATTCCTCGTCGGCAATGCCTTGGCTGCGGTCGGTGGTCGGCACGTTGTGATCGGCCACTGCCAGTGTGGCTTCCGGGCGATGCACTTTGCGCCCGGCGGTGCGCAGGCCCTCGAAAGCTTGCGGGCTGGTGACTTCATGCACCAGGTGACGATCGACATAGAGCACGCAAGTGCCGTCGTCCTGGCGATGCACCAGATGGCTGTCCCAAATCTTGTCGAACATGGTGCGCGGCGGCGCCGGCGGCAGGGCTGCGACGACGACCTTCTTCTTGGCCATGACTGAACTGATCCCTCTAGGACTGACCTTAAACGAACACGGCC
>JBBSNV010000126.1:0-6381 GCA_038260375.1 Reyranellales bacterium | reverse complement strand
CAGCCTGTCCAGCGCCAGCGGCGCTAGCGCGTGCTTAGCCGTCGCTTTCAACAGCAGCGGCAGCATATCGCGTGCCTCGGGCGTGAGCGCATCGGCCTGGATGGCCGCCATGGTCTGCATGTCGTGCTTGGGCGTAACCTGCAACAACTGGTCGGCCCGCAGCTGACGATAGGGCTCGGCCCAGTCGCGGGTGATGAACAGCGGGAATTCGGGCGGCACGATACGCGCGTTGGCGTTGACGAATCGGCCGTCCGGCGGGTTGAAGCCGCGCGGCAGGCTCTCGAACGGAGCGTAGCCCGTCCAGTCGAATTCGCCGGTCCAGCCGGGCGAGGGCAGCCAGCCATTGCCGCCGCGTCGCACTGGCACGCTACCCGGCGCAATAAAGCCGATATTGCCGTCGACATCGGCGTAAACCATGTTCTGCATCGGCCCGCGATATTTGCGCAGGGCGGTTTGGAATTCCCGCCAATTGCGCGCTTGGCCGACCTCGATGATCGCTTGCGCGGTGGTGTCGCCGCTGTCGGTGGCGGTGGCTTGCAAGGCCAGCACTTGGCCGCTGTCGGCGGCGGTGGCCTGCGGATCGGCCAAGTCGGAGATAACCACCCCGTGGCGCGTGTCGCGGATGCGCAAGGTGACTGGATTGGCGCCGCGAATCTTGACGGTCTCGTCGCGTACGCCGAAAGGCTGGACGCCGTCCGGCGTCAAATAGCGGCCTGGGTTGGTTGGATCCAGTTTTTCGATGAACAGATCCTGGCTGTCGAGATTGGTGGTGGTGAAGCCCCAGGCGATGAAACCGTTGGTGCCCAGCACCACGGCAGGCGAGCCGGGAGCGGTGGCGCCGCGCAAATCGAATGCCGGCCCCACCAGCCGCGCCAAATACCACAACCCCGGCGCTTCGAAGCCCAGATGCGGGTCGTTGGCGAGCAGCGGCTTGCCGCTGTCCGAGCGGGCGCCGCCCACCACCCATTCGTTGGAGGCCATGATCTTGCGCGTGAAGCGCGATTCGGTGACGTCGTAGATCTTGTCGAGCGGCAGATCGCGCAGCGCCTGTTGCACCACGCTCAATGTCTGCGGCCCATCGCTAGGGTATTGCGGAAACAGATCGTTGAGTTTTTCCGGGCCGATCGCCTTGAGCAGCCGCGCCCGCAACAGCTCGCCGCGCCAATTGCCGTCGAGCGTTAGCGCCATCAGCTTGCCCCAGACCAGCGAATCGGCGGGCCGCCACGGCTCGGGCGTGTGTTGCAGCACCACGAACTCCGGCGGCAACGCGCCCTTATGCGTGTCGATCCAGGCATTTACGCCCTTGGCGTAGGATTCCACGATGCCGCGCGCCTGGGGCGACAAGGCACCCACGCTTTCCTCGGCGTGGCGGTAGATCGCCAGTACGCGCATGGTCTTGTCGAGATCGAGGAACGGCGTGCCGATCAGATCGGCCGGCAATATCTCCGATACACGGCCAGCCCCAACCCGGCGCATCACCTCCATCTGCCATAACCTGTCCTGCGCGTGGACGAAGCCGAGGCCGAAATAGGCGTCTTCCAGATTCTTGGCGAAGATATGCGGGATGGCATTGGCGTCGCGCACGATCTGCACTGGGCCGGTCAGGCCTTTGACGACGCGGCTGCCATCGTAGGACGGCACCGATGAGCGCATGTAAAGAATCGTGCCGGCAACGAAGATCGCCGCACCGACGACGACTCCGACCGCCAAACGAAAAACCAGCCGGATCAATCGGCGTAACACGATCAGGCCTTGATGCCGAGCTCGGCCAAGATATGCGCGCGATCGGCATCGAGTTCGGGCGCGCGGCCGCGCGTGGCGGAATCGGCGAAACCCGACAGCTTCATGGGATTGCCGGCCATCTTCAGCTCGCCGACTTTTTCATCGTGCACGCTGACGACCATGTTGCGCGACAGGATCTGTGGATCGTGCAGCGCCTGCTCGACATTGTTCATCGGCCCGCACGGCACGCCGACGGCATCGAGCTTTTCCAGCCAATGAGCGGTGGTGTCTTTGGCCAACGCTGCCTCGATAAATTGCTTGAGCGCGACATGATTCTGCGTGCGCAAATCGTTGCTGGCGAATTCGGCCTGTGTCGCGATCTCCGGTGCGCCGATCGCCTGGCTCAGCTTAGCGAACAAGCCGTTATTGCCGGCGGCGACGATGACGTGGCCATCGGCGGTGGCATAAGCTTCGAACGGCGTGATCGAAGGATGCCGCGCGCCCAACGGCCCCGGCACGGTGCCGGTGGCGAAGTAGCGCGCAATCGCATTCTCCAGGATGGCGATCTGGCAATCCAACATGGCGACGTCGATCTTCTGGCCTTGGCCGGTCATGCTGCGATGATACAGCGCCGCATTGACCGCCACTGCGGTAAACAAGCCGGCGGTGATGTCGCCCACCGAGGTGCCGACGCGTGTCGGCGGACCATCGGGATGCCCGGTGATACTCATGATACCGCCCATGCCTTGCACCACCATGTCGTAGGCGGCGCGCGTGCGGTAGGGGCCGCTATCGCCGAAGCCCGAGGCGGCGGCATAGATTAATTTAGGATAGCGCGCCTTGAGCGTCTCGTAGCCAAAGCCCAACTTCTCCATCGTGCCGGGCCGGAAGTTCTCGACCAGCACATCGGCGCGTCCGAGCAGCTGCTCGAAAATCTTGCGGTCGCCATCGGCCTTCAGGTCGAGCGCGATGCTTTCCTTGCCACGATTGAGCGACATGAAATAGGCCGACTTGCCCCTCAAGAACGGGCCGATATGGCGCGAATCGTCGCCGACTTCGGGCGCCTCGACCTTGATAATGCGCGCACCCAGATCGCTCAGCAGCATGGTGCAATAGGGACCGGCCAGCACGCGCGTGAGGTCGACGACGGTGATGCCGGATAATGGCCCGGCGGGCGGAAGGGGGCGGCCTTGAGGTGAGGCGGACATGAACCACTCGGATGTTGGAAACTGCGGCTCTGCTTCTAACCCGGCGGGGTTTCGCGCGCAACGACAGCCCTCAATCGATCGGCAGTTTTGCCGTAACTTCGGCCGCCGGCGCCTGCCGCGCCAATTGCGCTTCGCGCAGGGTCACGTAGGTGGCGGCGGCGAAGATGACGATACCGCCGATGAAGGTGAAAATCGTCGGCTCCTGGGCGAAGAAAAAGAACCCGATCAACGACGTCCACAGGATGCGCGAAAAATCCATCGGCAACACGGCGGTGGCATCTGCGAATTTCAACGCCGTGCTCATCAACATGTGGCTGCACGAGCCGCTGACGCCGACAACTGCCATCAGCAGCCACTGCTCCGTGGTCGGCCATTGCCACACGAACAGCGCCGGCACCAAAGTGAGCGGCGTCAGCATAATGGTGACGATCGCGGTCATGCGCATCGGCGTTTCGCGTTGCGTCAGGCGTTTGATGATCAGCAAGGCAAAGCCCCACAACACCGCCGAGCCGATCACCATCAGCGAGCCGAGATTGATCGCGGTAAAGCCGGGCCGCAGCAGGATCAGCACACCGGTGAAACCGGCAATCATTGCCAGGCCACGGCGCCAGCCGATGCTTTCGCGCAAAATCAGCACTGCGCCGACCGTTGCCACCAGCGGCGCCAGAAAGCTGAGTGCCGCCACCTCGGCCAGCGGAATGAGCGTCAAGGAGGCAAACCACAGCAGCATGGAAATGAACTGCAAAATAGTGCGCGCGCCATGCAGCTTGACGTGCTTGATCCGCAAGCCGCCGGCACTGCGCATGATCAGGGGCGTCAAGAAAATCATGCCGAACAGGCAACGCATGAACACAATCTGCAGTGGATCGAGCGCGGTGCCGATATAGCGCAGCACGCCCATCATCGAGGCTTCCATCAGTGTGGCGAACGACCACATCGCCATCGCCACCGGCGTGGCCGGCAAACCGAGCAGACGTGCGGTCATGACCCGGTGGCCGCAATGATGGGCGAGACCTGTTCGCGCCGCCGCATGCCCATCGCCGCGTTGAGTAGGATGGCGGCGATCACCAGTGCGCCGCCGATCAAGCCGAAGTCGCCCGGCCGTTCGGCAAAGGCCAGCCACACCCAGATCGGCCCCAGCACCGGTTCGATCAAAGCGATCAGGCCTGCTTGCGCGCCGGGAACGTGCCGCGCGCCGAAGGTGAACAGCACCAGGCCCAAGCCGAGTTGCACGCACGCCAGGAAGATGAGCGAGGCGGCGTCGCTCAGGCCGGCCTGCAGGGGTAAGGCGAACGGCAACGCGAAGAGGGCTGAGAACAAGCCGGCCAGGAAAATCGACGGCAGCATGCCGCTCTGTTTGTGGCGCCGCACGATGGTGGTGTTGATGGAAAAGCACAGCGCGGTGAGAAAGGCCAACAGCGCGCCGATCCAGCCATGGCTCGACAGCGAATCGACGACGGTCAGGGCAATGCCGGCAACGGCAATGGCGATCGCTACCCATGTCACCGCTGCCACGCGTTCGCCGATGAAGATGCGGCCGATAATGGCGGTAAGAAACGGCGCCGACGACATGACGATCAGCACGTTGGCGACGTTGGCATGAGCCAGCGCCAGGATAAAAAACACGAAAGTTGCCGCCAGCAATATGCCGCTGGCGATAAGCGCCAGCTTCGGCGCGTCGGCATGCACGCGCTTCCGGCGGTAGTGGAAGATCAGCACGGGCAAGGCCGCGACGGCCATGATGGCCGAACGCCAGAACGTCACCTCCCAACCGCCGAGCGGCAAGTTTCGCACGATGATGCCGGCGGTGCTCCAGCAGAGGCCGGCCGCGGCGATCATCAACACGCCTTGGAGGTAACGTCGCGATTGCTCGTTCATGACATGGCCAGACATGAGCAAGCACATGGCGCGGCCAGAAAATCGGCGCGGCTTGTGAAGCGCAGGGCAGGCGGCCTAGATTGGCCGCCGATCCGGTCGATCGGTGGGATGATGACTTTGTCGTCCTGCACTGACCCGCCCCCGCGGCTGGAAGCTGCGTCTAACACGAAAGGAGCCGGCCATGCCAATGCGCGAAAACATGGTCCCCTATCTCTCGCCGCATGGCTTCCGCAAGCTGGCCTATTTCGAATGGGCGATGCCGCCAACACGAACGTAATGCTGTGCGTACACGGGTTGACGCGGCGCGGCCGGGATTTCGACTTCCTGGCGCAAGCGCTAGAGCGGGATTATCGCGTGTTGTGCCCCGACATGCCGGGCCGGGGCAAATCGGACTGGCTCAACGACAAGAATGACTACGATTACCTCACCTACGTCGCCGCTGCCGCGGCGCTGATCGCGCGCGGTGGGGCCGCGAGCGTCGATTGGGTCGGCACCTCGATGGGCGGGCTGATCGGCATGATGGTCGCGGCCCAGCCCGACAGCCCGATCCGCAAGCTGGTGATCAACGATGTCGGGCCGTTCCTGCCCAAAGCCGCGCTGGAGCGTATCGGTTCCTATGTCGGCACCGACCCGCGTTACGACAGCTTAGAAGCCCTAAAGAAGAAGCTGCGCGAGGATTCGGCGTCGTTTGGCAAGCTGACTGACGCGCAATGGCATTTCCTGGCCAAGCATTACGCCCGTCGCCTGCCGGACGGCAAATGGACCCCGCATTACGACCCGGGCATCGCCGTCAACATCCGCAAGGCCATGCCGGCGCAGGACGTCGCATTATGGCCGATCTGGCAACAAATCAGATGTCCGGTATTGGTGCTGCGTGGCGCCCAGTCCGACCTTTTGACCGCCGAGACAGCCGAAAAGATGAAGGATCGGCCCTATCCAACCGAGATCGTGACCATTGCGGAGGTCGGCCACGCGCCAGCGCTGCTGTCGGAAGAGCAAATCGGGGTGATAAAGCGATGGTTTTTGCAGTAACGGTGCATTGTTGGCCAAGCTACTGATTTGGCAGCTGCCCAAAATCTTGATGAACCTCTAACATAAAGCGTATGCAGACTAAGTAGATAGATTGAGTATTTAATGTATCACTTACAATTTTTATCCACACACGGTAGATGCCTCGTTGCAATCGACAACGTTTTGATTGGCAAGGGAGGGCGCAATGAAACAAATTGCCTTGAAGTTCCCAGTTGACGTCGTTTATGGCCATCACACTGGTGGCTGCTGTGGTCGTTACACCGGTCGTTATCAATCGCGCTAACGTCGCCGTCGCCGCCGACGCAGCAGAATCCGCACCCGCCGGTCACCGGCCGGTAGTCGCGCAAGGTCCAAAATCAACGCGGCGGGGCCAACACTCCGCCGCTTTTTGGGCCATAGTGCTAGCGATGCAATCGCTCATCGCTCGAATCGGTTTGGCCGTTCTACTGGTTGTCTCGACCGCCGCTTTGGCGGGCGACAGCAAGATGGGCGCCGGCTGCTCCTATACTGCCAAGCGGCTCTACGGCAAGGTGCAGAAGGT
>JBBSNV010000125.1:0-6400 GCA_038260375.1 Reyranellales bacterium | reverse complement strand
TGCTCGGGTGCTTCGCGCAACGACAAGGCGAAGGAAGTTTCGGTGACGAAATACGGCGTCAGAATTCGCGCCAGCCAGTTGCGCGGCTGCGGCCAGGTGCTGGCGATGGCGGCATAGATCAAGTAGCGCAGATTGATCAGCGCCAGGGTCAGCAGTATCGAGGCGAATGGTGCTGCCAAAGCGAACAACTGGGCATAGGCCAATTGCCCGACGCCGGCATAAAGTACCGCCGGCATGGCCAGCACCGCGGGCAAGGATAGGCCGCTGGGCGCCGTCGCCGCGCCCGTGGCCAGGCCGAATAGCACCGTACCCGTCAGCATCGGCAGCGCGGCTTGAACGCCGCGGTGGAATGGACGATCGATCACGGCGCTATTCAACGACGAACTCTACTCATTTCACCGCAACGATGGCGCAACTTGCCGTGACATGGCTGATGGCATCGATCGCGACATGATTGAACAGCCAGGCCTCGACATGGGCCAGGCGCTTGCCACGCCGAATAACGCGCGACAGCGACACGATGTCGGTGGCTTGCGCCGCTTTCAAGAACGTCACGTTGATGGTGCTGGTCAAAGGCAGCGCGGTATCGCCATAGGCGGCTTGAGCGGCGGCATAGATCGCGGTGTCGGCAAACGACAGCAGGGTCGGGCCGGAAAAGATATTGCCGGGGCCGACGAACGACTTATCGAAGGGAAAGCGCAGCCGCACCTCGCCGCCCTGGCAGGTTTCGACGATCACGCCGTGCAGGTCGCGCGCCGGCAACAGGCGCTGCAGGGTTGCTTGTAGGGCGGCCTCGTCGAGCGAACTGGGCTTGGGCGGAAGGCTGTTCATAGCCCAACAAAACCACGCCGCCCGCAAACGTGCAATTCGCCCTTGCTCGTGCCGCTTGCCTGGCGCGCCGGGCACAGCTAGGAAAACGCCATGGCTTTGATCGACCACATCAAGGCGTGCAACGCGCACGACATGGCGCGCTTTCGCCCGTTCAAGATTGCCGGCCAAGCGGTCGGCTGGATCCGCGACGATTTCGTCGCCACTTTGGCGCGCGACCCGGCGCTGTTCATGATCCAGCCCCATGCGGTGACTTTGTCGCCGGCGCTCGAGACGCCAGCGGCGCGCACGCAAGCGGTCGAGACATTCCTGCGCGGGCTGCGCGATCAAGGCATGTTGAAGGCATGGCGCGAGGAGCGCTATCCCGTCACCAACAATCTGGCCGACCAGCCGTTGATGGAAATGGAGCGCGCCGCGGTGGCGCATTTCGGTTTGCGCGCTTACGGCGTGCACATGACCGGCTATGTGCGCCACAAAGGCAAGCTGTCGATCTGGGTGGCGCGGCGCAGCCGCATCAAGCCGACCTATCCCGGCATGCTCGACAACACCGTGGCGGGTGGTCAACCGGCCGGCATCGGCATTGTCGACAATCTGGTCAAGGAATGCGGCGAGGAAGCCTCGATCCCCAAGGAGCTGGCGCTGCAAGCCGTGCCGATCGGCATCGTCACCTATTGCCTGGAGCATCGCGACGGGTTGAAGCCCGACATGCTGTATAATTTCGATCTCGAATTGCCGCATGACTTCACGCCCAAGCCGCATGACGACGAAATCGAATCTTTCGAGCTATGGCCGGCCGAAGACGTGGTGGCGAAGGTGCGCGACACGTTCGAGTTCAAATTCAACTGCAATTTGGTGCTGATCGATTTCTTCATCCGCCACGGCCTGATCGGGCCGGACGAGCCGAACTACGTGGCGCTGTGCGGCGGCTTGCACTCCTCGGCACACGGCGCGCGCCGCTAAACCCGCTCTACCGCTGCAGCAAGCCGTTGAGCGCGCAGCATTTGTCGTAAAACTGTAACAAAAATGTGGCTGACGGCGCTGGCCGTCGCCTCGACTCGCAGCACCCGCCATGACAAGCTTTGCCGAGGACAAAAGCGAGCAAGATCAACGCTATGAAGGATGGACGCGATCTCGAAGTAAGCGCTGCTACGCCTGAGGCGATTGCCGCGCTCGATCTGTTGCGCCAGCAATGGCTGAGCTATGGCAATCGTCTGGCCGAATTCTTGCCGGTGGCCGAGCAGAACCTCGACACGCCGATGATCGTGCTGATGACGGCACTGCTCAATTTGTCGATGGAAACGCGCCAGGGCTATGCCGATGCCGCGCCCTATCTGGCCCGCGCACGCGCCATGACCAAGCAGATGAACGCGCGCGAGTTGCTGTGGCTCGAAGCGATCGAAGGCCAAGCGGCCGACGACCTGGCGCGCGTGCTCAAGGCGCATGATGCGCTGGCCCAGGAATTTCCGCGCGATATCTTCGCCGCCAAGATGGGCCAGAAGCACCTGTTCTATCTCGGCGACAGCGAAGGCATGTTGCGCCTCTCGGATTTGACCATCGGCGACAATGCCGATGTGTCGCACGCGCTGGGCATGCGCGCCTTTGCATTGGAACAGTGCCGGCGCCTGGATGAAGCCGAAGCGACCGGTCGCCGCGCCGTCGAACTCGACCGCAACGATCCCTGGGCGCATCACGCGGTGGCCCATGTGCTGGAAACCCAAGCGCGGCTCGATGAGGGCGTGGCCTGGATGAGCGGGCTGAGCGATGCCTGGGCCAACTGCAATTCCTTCATGTACACCCATAATTGGTGGCACCTCGCCCTGTTCCACATCGATCGCGACGAGACCGAGTTGGCGCTCGACCTGCTCGACAAGCGGGTGTGGGGCGTGTGGAAGGAATTCTCGCAAGACCAGGTCAACGCCATCTCACTGCTGGCGCGGCTGGAATTGCGCGGCGTCGATGTCGGGGAGCGCTCGCAGGATCTGGCGATCTATCTCAAGCCGCGCATCCACGAGCATGTCGCGCCGTTCCTGGACCTGCATTACATCTACGGCTTGGCGCGGGCCGGCGAACGCGCCGCCGTCACCGAGATGCTGGCCAGCCTGGAAGCCCATGCCGATCAGGCCGACGAGGTCTCGTCGCGCGGTTGGGCCAAGGCTGGCGTGCCGGCGGCTCATGGCTTGGCGGCGCATGCGCAAGGAGATTGGAGCCATGCCGTCACTGGCTTGGCCGAGGCACTGCCGCATCTGCAAGCGATCGGCGGCAGCCACGCGCAACGCGATCTGTTCGAACAGATCTATCTCGACGCGCTGATCCGCGCCGGCTGGAACGACAAAGCGGTGGCCCTGCTGCGCCAGCGCGATCATCATCGCAGCGGCATTGTCTTTACCAAACGCAGCCTCGCCGATCTGCACGGCCGGCTCGGCCAGAGCGAGATCGCGGCGCAGTTTGCCACCTCCGCCGCCGAGCTGCAGCGCCTGCGCGCCGCCGGATAAAATTCACGCCTTAAGGGGCTACGTTTTAAGGGGACTACGATGGCCGACGACATCACGCAAATGACCGCCGCCAAGCTCAGCGATCTGTACCAGCGGCGCAAATTGTCGCCGGTCGAGGTTGCCAAGGCGGTGCTCGAGCGCATCGATAAAGTCGATGGCTTGATCAACGCCTATGCCATGGTCGATGCCGAAGCGGCGTTGGACAACGCGCGCAAATCGGAGAAGCGCTGGAAGCGCGGCAAGCCGCTATCGCCGCTCGATGGCGTACCGACCTCGGTTAAAGAATTGTTCCAGACCAAGGGCTGGCCCACGGTGATGGGTTCCAAGAACATCGACCCCAAAGGCCCGTGGGAAATAGACGCGCCGGTGGTGGCGCGGTTGCGCGAAGCCGGCGCCAATATCATCGGCAAGACCACCTCGCCGGAATTTGGCTTCAAAGGCGTGACCGATTCGCCCCTTCATGGGATTACGCGCAATCCGTGGAATCCCGATCTGACACCGGGTGGCTCGTCGGGCGGCAGCGCTGCGGCGGTAGCGGCCGGCATGGGGCCGCTGTCGATCGGCACCGATGGCGGCGGCTCGGTGCGCATCCCTTCCAGCTTCTGTGGCCTGGTCGGCATGAAAGCCACTTTCGGCCGCGTCTCGGCCTTCCCTCCCTCGATGCACGGCACTCTGGCCAATGCAGGGCCGATGGCGCGCACGCCGCTCGATTGCGCGCTGCTGATGAACATCATCTCCAAACCTGACATTCGCGACTGGTACGCGCTGCAGGATGATGGCGTGAACTACGTCAAACATTTGAAGGGCAACATCAAAAAGCTAAGAGTGGCGTTCAGCCCGACCTTGGGCGGCAACGCGGTCGATCCCGAAGTGGCCAGGTTGGTAGCCAAGGCCGCCAAAGCCTTCGCCGCGCTGGGCGCCAAGGTTGAGCAGGTCGATAAGCCGGTCGCCGGCCCCGATCCGGGCCCGATCTTCATGGCCCATTGGCTGACCTCGGTGGCGCATATCCTGAAAGTGACGCCGAAAGAAAAGCACGCCGATTACGATCCCGGCCTGGTCGAAGCGGCCAAGATGGGCGAAGGCTATTCCACCGACGATCTGGTGGTGGCGCAGCAAAGCCGCCGCATGCTGGGCCATGCCTACAATATGTTCTTTACCCAATACGATCTGCTGCTGACGCCTACGGTGGCGGTGACGCCGTTCCCGGTCGGCCAGCCAGCGCCAACTGACACCGAGGGCAAGCCCAACTACGCGTGGACGCCCTTCACCTTCCCGTTCAATTTGACGCGCCATCCGGCGATCACCGTGCCGTGCGGCGTGACCAAATCCGGATTGCCGGTCGGCCTGCAGATCGTCAGCGGCCATTATCGCGATGCGCTGTTGCTGCGTGCGGCGCGCGCTTATTGCGACGCCCATCCGCTCAGCATTCCCAAACTACCGGTGGCGAATGCCTCGGCCAATACTCCGACCAAAACTCCGGCGAAGGCAGCGTAACATGGCAACCGATCTGGCACTGCTGCCCGCGCACAAACTGGTCAAGCTGTTCCGCCGCGGCAAGGCCTCGCCGGTCGAGGCGCTGCAAGCGGTGCTGGCGCGCATCGCCAAGCACAACGCAGCACTCAACGCGTTCCAGCATCTCGATGCCGAAGCCGGCCTGAGGGCCGCCAAGCAATCGGAAAAGCGCTGGAAGAAAGGCAAGCCGTTGTCGCCGCTCGACGGCGTGCCGACCACGATCAAGGACACGCTCTACACCATCGGCATGCCGACAGTGTTCGGCACCAAGGCCAACAGCCCGGCTGGTCCCTGGACCGAAGACGCACCGCCGGTGGCGGCATTGCGCGCGGCGGGCGCCACGATCTTCGCCAAGACCACGACGCCGGAATATGGCTTCAAGGGCGTGACCGATTCGCCGCTCTACGGCATCACGCGCAATCCGTGGAACACGGAGATGACGCCGGGCGGCTCGTCGGGCGGTTCGGCTGCGTCCTTGGCCGCCGGCATGGGCACGCTCACTTTGGGCACCGATGCCGCGGGCTCGGTGCGCATCCCCTCCGCGCTCACGGGGCTCGCCACCATCAAGGCGACGTTTGCCCGTGTGCCGGTCTATCCGCCCTCCTCGCAGATGACCTTGTCCAATATCGGCGCGATGACGCGCAACGTGTCCGACCTTGCGGCGATGATGAACATCATCACCCAGCCCGATCCGCGCGAATGGTGGAGCCTGCCCGACGATGGCATGGATTATGTCGCCGCGCTCAAGGGCAGCGTGAAGGGCTTGAAGATCGCTTACTCGCCCAATCTCGGTCACTTCAAAGATGTGCATCCCGAAGTGGCGGCGCTGGTCGCCAAAGCGACCAAAACCTTCGCCCGGCTCGGCGCCAAGGTGTGCGTAGTCGATCCCAAGTTCGCCGATACGCGCGAGGCGCGCGACACCTTATGGATGGGCCATGCGTCGTCTCTGCTCGACCGCTTCACGCCGGAACAACAAGCGTTGATGGATCCCGGCCTGATCAAAGCGGCCAAGATCGGCGCGGCGCAGAGCCAAGCCAAATACATCAAGGCCAATCAGCTGCGGCTAGAAGTCGGCGTGGCGCTGAATTTGTTCTTCACCAAATACGATTTGCTGCTGACGCCGACCATGCCGGTGCCGGCCTTCAAGGTCGGGCACAACACGCCCAAGGATCCCGACGGCGTCAGCCTGGCGTGGACGCCGTTCACCTCGACCTTCAACATGAGCCGCCATCCCGCGGCTTCGGTGCCGTGCGGCCTGACCAAGGGGGGTCTGCCGGTGGGATTGCAAATCATCGGCGCGCATTACAAGGATGCGCTGGTGCTGCGCGCCGCCAAGGCGTTCGAGGACGAAATCGGCACCTTCACGCCGCCGATGGTGCGCTAAGATTATTTAGACTTATCTCACTTTCACCTCTCCCCGCTTTAGCGCTAGGGCATCTACACATATTTGGAGATGCTGGCGGCGGCGCGGAAAGCGGTCAAGCCATTATGGAGGGTAATGGGTCCTGGAGGCTTGGCTTCGTATTCGTGCCATCCGCCGAGCTTGGCGATGACCCATGCCGCCCATG
>JBBSNV010000124.1:0-6417 GCA_038260375.1 Reyranellales bacterium | reverse complement strand
GCTTGAGCAGTTCGCGCGGCGATTGGCGCAATTTCCGTGAGGCCGTGCTGCGCCATCCCGAAATGCTGGTGGTGGTGAGCGCCGGCAGCGAAGGCGAGGACATCGACGACCGCGCGGTCTATCCCGCAGCGCTCGGCCTGCCCAACCAATTGACCATCGGCGGCGCGGACGGCTTCGGCCAGCCGGTGCGCTCCAATTGGGGCCGCAAGCGCGTCGATGTGCTGGTGCCGGCCGAACGATTCGTGGTGCGCGATTTCGACGGGCTGGAGCAGCAAGTGGGCGGCGCGGAATATGCCGCCACAAGGGTTGCCGCTTTGGCCGCGAGGCTGGCAGCGGCGCATCCCGACTGGAACGCGGCGCAGCTTAAAAGCGCCATCCTCGCCCGCGCGCGCATCTCTGACAGCACCACCATTTTGCGCTCGGCCTATGGCGTTTTGCCGGACGAGGCATTCGTTCCTTGATTGTCACGATGACAATATTTTTTCCCGCCGCGCCGCGCGTTCTGCTATTGCCAGCGCAGCAAATACGGAGCCACAGATGGACATCCTGACGTTCTGGGACGGCAAATTCGTCGAGGGCAACCCTGCGATCATCGGCCCGCGCGATCACGCCATGTGGCTGGCTTCCACCGTGTTCGACGGCGCGCGCGCTTTCGACCGCATGGTGCCCGATCTCGACTTGCACGCGCAGCGCGTCGTGCGCTCGGCCCAGCGCATGGGACTGGCGCCGACCGTCGATGCCCAGCGCATCGAAGAACTCTCGCGCGAGGCGATCAAACGCTTTCCGCCCCAGGCCGAACTCTATGTTCGGCCGATGTTCTGGGGCAAAGAAGGCTTCATCTATCCCGATCCGGCCAGCACGCAATTCGCGTTGTGCGTTTACAATTCGGCGATGCCCGATGCCGCCGGCTTTGCCGCCACCATGGTGCGCAACATCCGCCGTCCGGCGCCGGACCAGGCCACCACCGATCTGAAGGGCGCCGCGCTTTACCCCAAGTCGGCGCGCGGCCTGCGCGAGGTCGAAGCGCGCGGCTTCCACAACGGCGTGGTGCTCGACCCGATGGGCAACGTCGCGGAATTCCTGACCTCGAATTTCTTCATGGCCAAGGACGGCGTGGTGACGACGCCGATCGCCAATGGTTGCTTCCTGGACGGCGTGACGCGGCGCCGCGTGATCGGCCTGCTGCGCGACGACGGCGTCAAGGTCGAGGAGCGCGTGATCCATCCGCGCGAACTGAGCGATGTCGACGAGATGTTCTCGACCGGCAATTACGGCAAGGTGTTGCCGGTGATCCGCTTCGACGAGCGCGATCTGCAGCCCGGCCCGATGTATCGCAAGGCGCGGCAGCTCTATTGGGACTTCTCGGCGCAGAACAAGGTTTAAGCCCCATTGTCATGCTGAGCGCAGCGAAGCATCTTGCCTCCACCGATAAGTCGGCCCTTTTGAGGTGAGGCCCTTCGCTTCGCTCAGGGCGACAAAATGCTTAAGCCGCCTGCGATAGATCCTCGCCGGCCAAGGCGCGTTCGATCAACTTCACGACGTTGGCCACACCGTACAGCTTGATAAAGGCGCCCATGCGCGGGCCTTGCTGCGTGCCCAACAGCACCTCATAGAGCGACTGGAACCACTGGCGCAGCTCGGTTTGCGGGCGATGCCGCTTGCCGCATTCATAGACCTCGTTCTGGATCTGCTCGGCGCTGGCGCCGGCCGGCAGCGCCTGCAGGGTCTTGGCCAGGTCGGCGAACGCAGCGTGTTCCTCCGCCGTCGGCAGGCGGAACTTCTTGGTCGCTTTGTAGAAGTCGCGATAGTAGCGCGCGGCGGTGCCGACCAGCTTGTCGAGGAACGGCGACTTCTCCGGCGTGGCGTCCGGCGCGTAGCGTGCGATGAAGCCCCAAAGCACGTTCTTGTCTTCGGAATTGGCAACGCCGGCGAGGTTCAGCAGCATACCGTAAGTGATCGGCGCTTCTTCCTTCGGTGGCGTGCCGTTATGGATGTGCCAGGCCGGATTCTCCAGCCGCTTGACTTCATCCTCGGCCGGAAACTTCTCGATATAGGTGATGTAGTCATCGACCGCGCGCGGAATGACATCGAAGAACAGCCGCTTGGCGCGGCGCGGCTGCTGAAACATATAGAGCGACAAAGATTCCGGCGGCGCGTAAGTCAGCCACTCGTCGATCGACAGGCCGTTGCCCTTGGACTTGGAAATCTTCTGGCCCTTGTCGTCCAAGAACAGTTCGAAATTGAAGCCATCGGGCGGATTGCCGCCCAGGATGCGCGTGATCTTGGCCGACAGATCGGCCGAGGAGATCAGATCCTTGCCATACATCTCGTAATCGACGCCCAGCGCATACCAGCGCCCGGCCCAATCGGCCTTCCATTGCAGCTTGACCTTGCCGCCGGTCACCGGCGTTTCGACCAAGGAGCCGTCTTCGTCCTTGTAGACGATGGTGCCGGCCGCGACGTCGGTCTTGACCACCGGCACTTGCAAAACAATTCCAGTCTTCGGCGAGACCGGCAGGAACGGCGAATAGGTCGCCTGACGTTCTTCGCCCAAAGTCGGCAGCATCACTTTCATGATGGCGTCGTAATGCGCCAGCACACCAAGCAACGCTTTATCCAAACGCCCCGACATGTACCAATCGGTGGCGCTTTGGAATTCGTATTCGAAGCCGAACGAATCCAGGAACGCGCGGAGCCGCGCATTGTTATGCGCGCCGAAACTGTCATGGGTGCCGAACGGATCGGGCACTTGGGTCAGCGGCTTGCCCAGATGCTGCTGCAGCATGTCCCGGTTGGGCACGTTGTCCGGCACCTTACGCAACCCGTCCATGTCGTCGGAGAACGCGAACAGCTTGGTCGGGATGTCACTCAAGCGCTGGAAGGCCTGACGCACCATGGTGGTACGTGCCACCTCGCCGAACGTGCCGATATGCGGCAGGCCGGACGGTCCGTAGCCGGTCTCGAACAACACATAGCCTTTGTCGGGCGTTTTGCCGCCAACGCGCGTTAGAACCTTGCGCGCCTCTTCGAAGGGCCAAGCCTTTGCCGCCGCCGCCAAATCCCGTTCGCTGGTCATGATCCATTCCGTTGCCGTGCCGCGGCAAATTAGAGCGGATCGGCGGCGATGGTCAACTGAAGCCGGCTATTTTCTAGCGGAAAACCACGGTCTTGGAGCCGTTGAGCAACACGCGATGCTCGACATGCAGCTGCACCGCGCGCGCCAGTACCACGTTCTCGATGTCGCGGCCGATCGCTACCATGGCATCGGGAGTCTGGCGGTGATCGATACGCTCGACCGCCTGCTCGACGATCGGGCCCTCGTCGAGATCGGTGGTGACATAATGGGCGGTGGCGCCGATCAGCTTCACGCCGCGCGCATGAGCCTGATGATAGGGCCGCGCGCCCTTGAAGCTGGGCAGGAAGGAATGGTGGATGTTGATCGCGCGCCCCGCCAACGCGGCACACAAACCAGGCGACAGCACCTGCATGTAGCGCGCCAGCACAACCAGATCGATCTTTTCCTGCTCGACCAGGGCTAGCAGCTTGGCTTCGGCCTCGGCCTTGTCGGGCCAGTGATGGAACGGGATGCCGTGCCAGCCGACTTGCTCGGCGAAATCATTGTGATTGGACACCACCGCTGCGATCTCGACCGGCAGCGCGCCGGTGCGATGGCGATAGAGCAGATCGTTCAGGCAATGGCCGAACTTCGACACCAGCACCACCAGCCGTGCTTTGCGCGAAGCATCGTGCAGCGCCCATTGCATCGAAAAGCGCCTTGCAATGATCTCGAAACTTTCCTCGAGCGATTGACGCGACGGCTTGGGACCATCGGTGCGAAACACCACGCGCTGGAAAAAGACGCCACTGACTGGATCGCCGAAATCGGCGCTTTCGGTGATGAAACAATCGACCTGCGCCAAAAACCCGGACACCGCGGCGACGATGCCGCGCCGGTCGGGACAGGACAGGGTGAGGATATAAGTCGGGCCGTCGTGTTGCATGGCGCAGTCCTATCGCTGCGGCGCCACTAACTCAAGCCGGTCGTCAGGGGAGCGGACGCGCGAGGCGCTCGTGCCGCCAATCGGCCACACCGGGGTAGCCGCGCTCATGCTCGAGCAGGCGCGGCGCCGCGGCAGCCAGGCGCGCGGCCAACGCCTTATGCCAAGGGCGATCCTGCGCCAGACGCAATGCCAGCTCGACGTAATGATCGACATCGCGCGCAATCAACTCGTCGAGGCCGGCCGCGCGATAGAGCATCAGACCGACCCGGCCTTTGGACGCCTCGCCGGGCAGGGTCACGAATGGGCAGCCCAACGAAACCAAATCGTAGGATGTGCTGCCGCCGGCAAAGTAATGGGAGTCGAGAATGGCATCGGCCGTCCGCAGCAAGGCGATGAAATGATTGTCGGGCAGGCGCTCGATCAGACGCACGCGTCGTTGCCAATCGGGGATCGCCGCCGCCAATCGGCGGTGCAGGATGGCGATGCTTTGATCCCGCGCACTGCCGACGATCACCACCAGACCTTGCGGGTCGCGCGCCAGGATTTTGGCCAGCACGGCATCGAAATCGGGCCGCAGTTTCGACAAGGCTTGGGAGCAAACATACAGCCGCGCATCTTCCGGCAGCCCCAACTGCGCTCGGCCAACACCGCCCGTGTCCGCCAGATGCGGGCGATAGCTGACCGGCGGCGGATCGAGCCGCACCAATTCTTCGCTGTAAAAGCGCTCGGCGTCGGACGAATCGAGATCGGAGCTACCCAAGAACACGTCGATCGATGCGACGCCGGAGGTCGCGGCGTGGCCCCATGTCGTTATCTGCAGCGGCGCCAGGCGCGCGAAAGCCAGGAAGTACATGAAGAGATGCAGCCCGATATCGGGATAGATGACGGCATCGGGTTGGAAGTCGGCGATCGCCTGACGCGCTTCGGCCAGATCTTCTCGCAGCACGACGATCCTGCCGCAGGCCGCTTCGATTTCGTCGCGCTCTGGCGAGGCGACGGCGTTGGTGGAGAACACGCGCACATCGAAGCCGAACCGGCCCAGATTGCGGGCGACGCCGCCGAACATGCGGTTCACGGTATGACGATAAGTGTGATGCGTGACATAAGCGATGCGCGGCCGACGGTTATGCGGCGGTTGCCAATCGGCGACATGCGGCGCGGTCCAACACAAAGACGGCGACACACGGCGCCAGAACGCGGCGAACGCCTCGTGCAACGGTTTGTCCTCGCCGCCCCAATAGGCATACAGCCCGGTGGCGGCATCGATCGCGCGGTGCGGCTCGGCGACCTGCAATCCGCTATCGGCCAACCGCGCCAACTCGCGCGGAATGCGTTCTCGCGCCCAGTCGATCTGTTGCATGCTGGTGGCGTAAGCTGGCGCCAGCAACGCCATGCGCAGCGCCGTGTTGGGCTCATATCTCAGAGCTTGCGCCTTCTGGTAGGCGTGCAGCGCGCCTTCGAGATCGCCGTCGAATTGACGGGAGAAGCCCAGCCAGCGCCACGCATCGCGATAGGATCGATCGAGTTCCGTGGCGCGGATCTGCGCAGCCACTGCCTGATCGAGCCGATCGAGCGCATGCCAGGCCCGACCCAGGAAATGCCAAGCGGCGGCATCGTCCGGCGTCAATTCCGTCGCACGTTGCAGCATTTCCGCAGCGCGCGCTGTCTGTTGCGTGTCGAGCAACAGTTTGGCCAGAGTTACCAGGCCGGCAGCGTAATTGGGGTCGCGCGCGACTGCCTGCTCCGCCAAGTCAACCGCTTCCCGCCACGCGCCAGACGATGCCTTGGCCAGCGCCGCCATGCGCAACCGCACGGCATCGTTGCCGGAAGCGCTATCGAGCGCCGCCAGCGCGGCGGCCAAGCGTTGCGATGCATCGGAAGACATGGCGGATTATTGGCTCGCCGCCTCAGTCAAGCAAGCGGGGGCAAGCATCGCTATCGCGCCAGCGTTTTGCTTGCGCGGTGAAATGGCCAGCGCGGCCGAGCAATGCGCATGCTATTTTTAGGGCCAATCCGCCCATACACGACCGAGCATGGCAGAAACGCTTCAACCGTCTCCCGGTACCATACCGGCCATACCGCCTTTGGCAGCCCCGGCGCTGGTGGTCGGCGCGCGCGAGGCCGTGCTGCGTGAGGCCAATGGCGAGGCCCGGCATCTGGCCAAGCCGGTGGCCGCCGCCAGCGCCCGCGAAGTGTTGCCGCTGGTCTGTCACGGCCTGGCGGTATTCGCGCGGCTGGGGGTCGAAAGCTTTCCGGTGCGCGACCTGCTGGAGCTGTTCGCCTTCGTCCGGCCAGCGAAGTTCTGTCTGCCGACGCCGCGCGGCCTGGCCGCGGCGCTAGACTTGCCGCAGCCGAGCAACGGCGAGGACGAAGCACGTACTTTGTGTTCCAGCGCCGCCGTGCTGCTCGACGAGTT
>JBBSNV010000123.1:0-6441 GCA_038260375.1 Reyranellales bacterium | reverse complement strand
TCGGGGATCGTGGCGATGGCGGTCGTGTGCGGGGTGATCGCGGTGTTGCGGTTGGCCCCGTTCGAGGCCTCGGCGCCGGCCAAGCTGCGCCTTGCGCTCGCTTCGCTGGCGGCTGGATAATCCGGCCATGGCATCGTCCAGCGCGCGCAGTCTCGTCTTGGTCACCGGCCTGTCGGGTGCCGGTCGCGCCACCGCGCTCAAAGCGCTGGAAGATTTGGGTTACGAGGCGGTCGACAATTTGCCGCTGTCTTTGTTGCCCGATCTGGCGCGGCCCTCGGCCGCAGCCCAAGGCAAGCCATTGGCGCTGGGTCTGGACGTGCGCACGCGGGGCTTCGCCATCGCGCCGTTTCTGGCCGAGTTGGAACGCCTGCGCGCGCGTTCGGATTTACGACCGCAGCTCCTGTTTCTCGATTGCGACAACGACGTGCTGCTGCGCCGTTACACCGAAACGCGACGGCGTCATCCGCTGGCGGCGGACCGTCCGGTGATCGACGGCATCGTTGAGGAGCGCTGCGTGCTGGCGCCGTGGCGCGAGGCGGCCGACCTGACGCTCGACACCTCGCTGCTGAATGCTGCCGATTTGAAGCGCGTGCTGGGCGGGCATTTCACGGTCGCCAGCAGCGCGGGCTTGAACGTGTTCGTGGTGTCGTTCTCGTATCGCCGTGGCCTGCCGCGTGAAGCCGATCTAGTGTTCGATTGCCGGTTTCTGGCCAACCCGCATTACGTGCCGGCGCTGCAGCCGCGCGATGGAAGGGACAAAGCGGTACATGATTACATCGCGGCCGATCCCGCCTATGCGGGATTTATCAATGGAATCAAGGCGCTGATTTCCCCACTCTTGCCCCGGTTTGAAAAAGAGGGCAAGAGCTACCTGACCGTAGCGGTCGGTTGCACCGGCGGCAGGCATCGGTCGGTCCTGGTGGCCGAGGAATTGGCGATGTGGTTGGGTCAGCACAATGCGCGCGTATCACTGGCGCATCGCGACCTGGGCATGGCGAGCGATGCTGGGGAACGGTCTTAGGGAGTTTTGTGCATGATCGGTATGGTGCTGGTCACTCATGGCCGGCTCGCGGCTGAATTCATTGCCGCGTTGGAACATGTCGTAGGCCCGCAGCGCCAAGTCGCTGCCGTGTGCATCGGGCCCGAAGACAACATGGAAGCGCGCCGCCAGGAAATCATCGACCGCATCGGCGAATGCGATTCGGGCCAGGGCGTGGTGTTGTTGACCGACATGTTCGGCGGCACGCCGTCTAATTTGGCGATCTCGGTGATCGACCGCGCCAATGTCGAGGTGATCGCCGGCGTCAATTTGCCGATGCTGATCAAGCTGGCCAGCGCGCGCAATTCACTGCCGCTGGTGCAGGCGGTGGCAGCAGCGCAGGAAGCCGGTCGCAAATACATCAACGTGGCGTCGAAGCTGCTGGCCAAGGAGGCGTCGTGAGCGTTGCCGCCGATGCCGCAGGTGGTGCTGCCGCGCTGACGCGAACCCTCACCATCGTCAACCAACGTGGGCTTCACGCGCGCGCCGCCGCCAAGTTCGTGCGGCTGGCCGGCACATTCGATGCCGCGGTCATCGTCAGCAATGAAGATACCGAGGTCTCGGCGCTGTCGATCATGGGGCTGATGATGCTGGCCGCCAGCAAAGGCAACGACATCGTCTTGCGCGCCTCGGGCCGCCAGGCCCAGCAAGCGCTCGATGGGCTAGCCGAGTTGGTAGCGTCCAAATTCGGTGAAAGAGAGTAACTGGAAAATTCGCGGATAAAGCCCGCTTTATATGCTCGGGCTGCGGCATTGTTCGCGTGGCCTAGCGCTGCTATAGGCTGCCCCGCAACCTGTATTTCGAGGAGCTGACGATGGCCAAGGGCAACGACTACAAGGTCAAGGATATCGGGCTGGCCGATTGGGGGCGCAAGGAAATCGACATCGCCGAGACTGAGATGCCGGGCTTGATGGCCATCCGCAACGAATTCGGCAAGAAGAAGCCGCTCAAGGGCGCGCGCATCGCGGGCTCCTTGCATATGACGATCCAGACCGCCGTGCTGATCGAGACCCTCAAGGTCCTGGGCGCCGATGTGCGCTGGGCTTCGTGCAACATCTATTCGACCCAGGACCATGCTGCCGCTGCCATCGCCAAGGCCGGCACGCCGGTGTTCGCCTATAAGGGCGAGTCCTTGGAAGAATACTGGGACTACACCCATCGCATCTTCGATTGGAGCGACGGCGGCCAACCCAACATGATCCTGGACGACGGCGGCGACGCCACCTTGCTGGTGCATCTGGGCATGCGCGCGGAAAAGGACGCCAAAGTCATTGCCAAGCCGACCAACGAAGAAGAAGAATCGCTCTACGCCGCGATCAAGGTGCGTTTGAAAGCCAAGCCGGGCTATTACAGCAAGCTGGGCAAGGCGATCCGCGGCGTGACCGAAGAGACCACCACCGGCGTGCATCGCCTCTACATCATGGAAAAAGAAGGCCGCCTGTTATGGCCGGCCATCAACGTCAACGATTCGGTGACCAAGTCGAAATTCGACAATCTCTACGGTTGCCGCGAGAGCCTGGTCGACGGCATCCGCCGCGGCACCGATGTGATGATGGCGGGCAAGGTCGCCATGGTCGCGGGCTTCGGCGACGTGGGCAAAGGCTCGGCAGCTTCCCTGCGTAACGCCGGCTGCCGCGTCATGGTGTCGGAGATCGATCCCATCTGCGCGCTGCAGGCGGCGATGGAAGGCTATGAAGTCACGACCATGGAAGATGCCGTCACGCGCTCCGATATCTTCGTCACCGCGACCGGCAATGTCGACGTCATCACCTTGGACCACATGCGCAAAATGAAAGACCGCGCCATCGTCTGCAACATCGGCCATTTCGACAGCGAGATCCAAATCGCCGGCTTGAAGAACATGAAATGGATCAACGTCAAGCCGCAGGTCGATGAAGTCGAATTCCCCGACGGCCATCGCATCATCGTGTTGTCGGAAGGCCGCCTGGTCAATCTGGGCAACGCCACCGGCCACCCGAGCTTCGTGATGTCGGCGTCGTTTTCCAATCAAACCTTGGCGCAGATGGAGCTGTGGGGCAATCAGGGCAAGTACGACAAGAAGGTCTATACCCTGCCCAAGCACCTCGACGAAAAAGTGGCGGCGCTGCATTTGGACAAGATCGGCGTCAAGCTGACCAAGCTCCGCCCCGACCAGGCCAAATACATCTCCGTGCCGCAGTCGGGCCCGTTCAAGCCGGATACCTATCGTTACTAAGCGACCAACAGCGCCATCATTATGATGTCGGTATAGACGCCGTCGAGCTTGCGGGCTCGGCGGCGGATACCCTCCCGCACGAAACCCAATTTCTCGTATAGCGCGATGGCTGGCGCATTGTCGGAATAGACATCGAGCTGCACCCGCTCCAGGCCGATGGCAGTGGCTTTGAACAGCGCGGCCTCGGCCAGTTTGCGGCCCAGTCCTTGGCCGCGCCAGGCCGGTACCAGGCCCATGCCCAGCACGCCGCAATGGGTCGCGCCGGGTTTAACCATTCCGCCGATGTCGCACCAGCCGACGATCTTGCCTTCGGCCTCAGCCACGAACAGCGGCCAATCGTTCTTCAGGATGATTTCGATGAACTTGGTCGAGTCCACAAGCGCCGGCGCCTGGATCATGCCGAGATAGCGACGCTCGAGCGCCACCACGTCGACGCAGGCGTTGTGGCCGACGGCATCGGACAGGTGAACGGGACGGATGGCGATGGCCATGATTTCCTCGCAACGGGCGGGCGATCTTAGCGCTCCGGCCGATGCTTGCCAGCCTTGGGCGCGGCCTTTACAACCGCGCCATGACGCCAGCCGGATCGATCACCACGCTCGCCTTGGCGGATGAAACAGCGACGGCCGCCTTGGGAGCGGCGCTGGCGCCGTTGCTGCGGCCACGCGACATCGTGGCCCTGCATGGCAATCTGGGCGCCGGCAAAACCACCCTGGCGCGCGGCTTGATCCGCGCGCTGGCGGGCGATGCGGCGCTTTCGGTGCCCAGCCCGACCTTCACCTTGGTCGAAATTTACGACACGCCGGCCGGGCCGTTATGGCATTTCGATCTCTACCGCCTGAACCATGCCGAGGAGGCCTGGGAGTTGGGCATCGAGCAGGGCTTTGCCGAAGCGATCTGCCTGATCGAATGGCCCGAGCGGTTGGGCGCGTTATTGCTTAAGCAGCGGCTGGATCTCACTTTGACGATTGAAGGTGACGCGCGTCGCGCACATTTCGTCGGCGGCGATGCTTGGCCGCAGCGCTTGGCGCGATTGCAGGAGACACAGGCGTGAGCGCGCGCGACGCATTGCGTTCGGCGTTTCTCAAAAGCGCCGGCTGGTCGGATGCAATGCTGGTGCCGATCACCGGCGATGCCTCGTTCCGGCGCTACTTCCGCTTGCAGCGCGTTGGCGAGGTCAGGGTGCTGATGGATGCACCACCGCCGCAGGAAGACGTGCGGCCCTATATCAGCATCGCGCGCCATCTGGCGGCGTTGGGCTTCAGCGCGCCGCGCATCTTTGCCGAAGATGTCGAGCACGGCTTCCTGCTGATCGAGGATTTCGGTGACGATACCTATACCCGAGTCTTAGCTAAGGGCGGAGACGAGACTGCGCTCTATACACTGGCGACCGACGTGCTGATCGCGCTGCATAGATTGCCGGCCGAGCGCGCGGTGCTGGAGGGCGTGCCGCTGTACGAGACCGAGGCCATGACCCAGCGCGCTATGCTGCTGGTCGAGTGGTATCTGCCGATGGTCACCGGTGCGCCGACATCGCCGGAAGTCGCCGAGGAGTTCCGCGCGCTGTGGCAGAGCATCCTGCCGCGCTTGGATGCGGGCCCACGCACTCTGGTGCTGCGCGACTTTCATGTCGACAATCTGATGCTGTTGCCTGATCGCGCCGGCATCGCGGCCTGCGGTTTGCTGGATTTTCAGGACGCCGGGCGCAGTGCCAAGGCGTACGATCTGGTGTCGCTGATCGAAGATGCGCGACGCGACATCGATTCTTCTTTGCATGAGGCCATGATCCGACGCTATCTCGCCACCGTGCCGCAATCCCAACACGCCGAGTTCCGCGCGGCCTGCGCCATTGCTGCCGCCCAACGGCATAGTCGCGTCATTGGCGTGTTCGCGCGGCTGGCACAACGCGACGGCAAGCCGCATTATTTGCGTCATTTGCCGCGGCTATGGCGCTTGATGGAGCGCGCCTTGCAGCACGAAGCGCTGGCGCCGCTCAAGGATTGGTTCGACCGCAACGTGCCGTCCAATTTGCGCGGTGTCGCATGACCGCCACCACCAAAATAGAACGCGCCATGGTGCTGGCGGCGGGCTTGGGCCAGCGCATGCGGCCATTGACCGACAGCAAGCCCAAGGCGTTGGTCGAAGTGGCGGGGCGCAGCCTGATCGACCGCGCGCTGGATCGCATCGAAGCGGCCGGCGTCGGCAGCTGCGTGGTCAACACGTATCACCTGGCGGCGATGCTGCGCCGGCATCTGACTGCGCGCAAAACCCCGCAGATCGTGTTCTCGCCCGAAGACACATTGCTGGAAACCGGTGGCGGCGTGAAACACGCACTGCCGTTGTTGGGTAGTGAACCGTTCTACGTCGTGAACTGCGATGCGCTGTGGCTCGACGGGCCGTCACCGACATTGAAATTGCTGGCGCGGCTATGGGACAGCGAACGCATGGACGCGCTGCTGCTGGTGCAGTCCACCGTGTCGGCGATCGGCTATGACGGCGTGGGCGATTATTTCATGGAACCCGATGGGCTGCTGCGCCGGCGCATCGAGGAATATGTTGCGCCCTTCGTATTCACCGGCGTACAGATCCTGGCGCCGGCTTTGTTCAAGGGCGCGCCCGATGGAGCGTTCTCCTTGCGCGATCTCTACGACCGCGCGCAGGAAGCGGGCCGCTTGTTCGGCGTGCGCAACGACGGGCTGTGGTTCCATGTCGGTACGCCCAACTCCGTGACCTTGGCCGAAGCCTCAATCGGCGGAAATACACCGCAGGATCAGGTATGACGCACCAGCGCGTGTTCACCATCGATTCCGCCTTGCCCTTTGCCGACACTTTGGCAGCGGGCTTGCTGCAGCGTTACGGCGACGCCGAAGGCGCGCTGGCCGATCTGCTGGTGCTGCTGCCGACGCGGCGCGCGTGTCGGTCTTTGCGCGAAGCTTTCCTGCGCCAGGCCGGCGGCAGGCCGCTGTTGCTGCCACGCATGACGCCGCTGGGCGATGTCGAGGAAGACGAACTCACGCTGGCATTGCCGGTGGGCGAGAGCGGCGATGAGGCGTTGGTCTTTCCGCCGGCGATCGAGAAGCTGCAGCGGCTGGGCCTGCTCACTCAACTTATCCTCAAGCGCGCCCAAACCCAGGGCATGGAGAATTGGGGCGTCTCGACCCCAGCCCAGGCCGCGGCTTTGGCGGCG
>JBBSNV010000122.1:0-6458 GCA_038260375.1 Reyranellales bacterium | reverse complement strand
TGGTCCATGGCGCCATTGTAGCGGGCGCAACGATAGGGGTCGATATGGCTGGGGCATGCCGCTGCCGTCTTTCACCTCAAGGGGAGAGGTGAGGACTAGACTCACCCTCTCGGCCGCCAGGCATCCGGTAGATGGCGCGGCCAGCGCCGGGGCAGCACCACCATGATGTCGTAGCGCATGTCGAGCAGCGCCAGCTCGGGATGGCGGGCGATGAAGCTCATGGCGGCGCGTTCGATGCGCCGGCTTTGCGCCGGCGTCACGGCGAACAGAGCGGCGGTATGATCGGCGCGCGCCTTCACTTCGATGAACGCCAGGATGCTGCCGCGCCGTGCGATCAGATCGATCTCGCCCAGCGGCGATTTGAAGCGCCGCGCCACGATGCGATGGCCGGTCAGGCGCAGGCGCCACACGCATAAGGTCTCGGCCCAGCGACCGAGTTGTTCGGCCCCTTGGCGCTTAGCGGGCTGGCGACTCATTCTTGCTGGTCACTCCGCAAGCGCAGCGCGCGGGCATAGACGTCGCGGCGTGGCAGGCCGAGTTCAGCTGCGACATCGGCCACGGCTTGCTTCAACGAGACATTGGCGATCGCCTTGCGTAGAGCGGCATCGATCGCCGCGGTGATCTTTTCGGGTGTGGTGTCGGTCGCGGCGCCTGCCACTGGCGGGCCGATCAACAGCACGATTTCGCCCTTGGGGGTGGCGGCCGCGGCGTAATGCGCCGCCAGTTCCTGCAGCGACCCTCGCCGCACTTCCTCGAACAACTTGGTCAGTTCGCGTGCCACCGCCGCCGGGCGATCGCCCAGCACCGCCAGCGCATCGGCCAAACTTTCAGCCAAACGCCGTGGCGAGTCGAAGAACACCAAGGTCGCCGGCACGGCTTGCAGCTCGCGCAAGCTGCGCCGCCGCTCGGCCGAACGTTCGGACAGGAAGCCTGCGAATAAGAAGCGGTCCGATGGCAGGCCCGAAAGCGTCAGCGCCATCACCGGCGCCGAGGGACCCGGCACAGCGGTCACGTAGATGCCCGCATCGACCGCCGCGCGCACCAGGCGGTAGCCTGGATCGGCAATCAGCGGCGTACCGGCATCGGAAATCAGCGCCACGATCTTGCCGTCCTGCAGCAAACGCAGCAGGCGCGGGCGCATTTGGGCGGCGTTGTGGTCGTGATAGGCCAGCGCCGTCGCCGAAATGCCATAAAGAGTGAACAGTTTGGCACTGACACGCGTATCTTCGCAGGCGACCACGTCAGCCGCACGCAGCACATCGAGCGCGCGCAAGCCGATGTCGCGGGCATGGCCGATTGGCGTCGCCACCAGATAGAGGCCGGGTTTACTTTGGCCAAGTTTGCTGGCCCCCGGTTTACTTAGACTGGTCGCGTCGTTAGGCTCGATTGTACGATCGATCGGAGGGGGTTTTGGTGGCACGCGCAAGCTCGTTCAATTCGGTGATGCGCAATTTGCGCGTCGCTTCCCTGATGGTGATCGCGGCCGCCACGTTGAGCGCTTGCGGCGGTCCTAGAAGCCAACCTACCACCAGTGGCCCGGGCTATACACCGCCGCCGATCGCCAGCACGCCGATCCAGCCCGATTCGGCTTTCGGCGCCACAAGGCCCTCGCCGGACGGCAAGATCCGCGTTGCCCTGCTGCTGCCGCTGTCGGGCGACAGCAAGAATCTGGGCCAGGGCATGCTCGATGCGGCGCAGATGGCGCTGTTCGATCTAGGCAAGAAGAACATCGTGCTGCTGCCGATCGATAGCGGCGGTTCGCCCGAGCAGGCGGTACAAGCCGCGCGCAACGCGCTCGACCAGGGCGCGCAGATCATCCTGGGGCCCCTGTTCAGCACCTCGACCCAGGCCGTGGCGCCGCTGGCGCGGTCAGCCGGCGTCAATGTCATCAGCTTTTCCAACGACCCGGCAGTGACCGCATCGGGTGCCTATGTCATGGGCTTCACCGTCGACCCGCAAGTGGCGCGCGTCACCAGCTACGCGATCTCGCAGAACCTGCGGCGACTGGCGGTGATCGCGCCCAGCTCGAGCTACGGCCAGACCGTGGTCACGGTGATGGACGACACCGCCCGCGCCCAGGGCGCGCAGGTAATCCAGACCGGCTTCTTCGACGCCCAGGCGCCGGACGTCACCCAGGCAGTGACCGGCTTTGCGCAATCGGCGCGCGGCGTGCAAGCGGTGATGGTGCCGGTGGGCGGCGCGCGGCTCTCGGTGGTGGCGCCGCTGCTGGCGGTGCGCGGCATGGATCCGCGCCAGGTGAAATATCTCGGCACCGGGTTGTGGGATGTGGCCAATATCTGGCGCGAAGGTGCGCTGCTGGGCGCCTGGTATGCCGCTCCGCCTCCCGAAGCGCGCAGCGATTTCGAGAAGCGCTACAACGAGGCCTATGGCAAGCGCTCGCCGCGGCTCGCTACTTTGGCCTACGACGCGGTGGCCCTGGTCGGCGCGCTGTCGGCCAATCCCAGCGGACCCGATTTCAGCTCGGCGGCGATCGCCAATCCCAACGGCTTCGCCGGGGTCGACGGCATCTTCCGCTTCGCACAAGACGGCAACGTCCAGCGCGGCTTGGCGGTACTGGAGATCACCCGCGACGGCATCAAGACCGTCAGCCCGGCGCCAACGTCGTTCCAGCAACTGACGAATTAAGAACACCTCGCCCCGCATTAGCGGGGAGAGGTGAAAACTCAATCGATCAATCTTTGCAGCACCGCGTTGAGCAGCTGGCGGCCTTGGTCGGTGGCGCGCAGATGTGTGGCGGTCAATTCCAGCAAGCCGCCGCCGATCAAGGGCTGCAGCTTGGCTGCATCGATCGCGTCGATCAGGTCACGGCCGACGATGCCGGCGAAACGCTTGCGCTCGATGCCTTCACGCAGACGCAGGCCCATCAGCAAAGCCTCGCGCACCATCTCCGCGCGCGCCACGCCATGGGCTTCGGCGGTGCCGTGGCCGTGATGCTCGACCGCGTCGAGCCAGGCCTCGGGGCCGCTGATGCGCCGCGTGGCGTGCTTGTTCGAATCGCCCTGCCCGCCCACCGTGAAGCGGCCATGCGCACCAGGCCCGATGCCTATGTAATCCTGATAGCGCCAATACACCAAATTATGCCGCGACTCGAAGCCGGGCTTGGCATGATTTGAAATCTCGTAGGCCGGCATGCCGACAGCGCCCAGCATGTCTTGCGTAGTCTCGTATAACTCTGCTTGCGTGTCCTCGTCGGGCATGACGAACAAGCCCTTTGCGTGATCGGTGAAGAAGCGCGTGCCGCGCTCGATGGTCAGCTGATAGAGCGACAGATGATCGCCGGCCAACGCCAGCGCGCACTTTAGTTCGTTCCGCCATGCCGCGACGGTGTGACCCGGCCGGCCATAAATCAGATCGAACGAATAGCGCGGGAAAGTTTTGCGCGCCGTATCGATCGCCTTGAGCGCCTCGGCGACGCCATGGGCGCGGCCGAGAAACTTCAGCGCCGCATCGTTCAGCGCTTGCACGCCCAACGACAAGCGATTGACCCCGGCATCGCGCAAGGCGGCAAAGCGCGATGCCTCGACCGATGACGGATTGGCCTCCAAGGTGATCTCGACGTCGTCGGCTTGCGGCCACAGGCTGCGGATGCGCTCGATCGCCGCGCCCGCAGTGTCGGGCGGCATCAGGCTGGGCGTGCCGCCACCGAAGAAGATCGAGGTGACGACGCGGTGGGGCGTTTCCTGCGCGGCATAATCCAACTCGCGCAGCAAGGCATCGCGCCAGCGCGACTGATCGACAGCATCGCGCACGTGGCTGTTGAAATCGCAATACGGGCATTTGGAAACGCAGAACGGCCAATGCACATAGACGCCGAACGCGTCGCTCTGCGCGGCCTTGGCTCGTTTGGCGTTAGCGGAAGCAGGCATCGACCAGTTTCCGAAATGCATCGGCTCTATGGGAACGCGCGTTCTTCTCCGCCTTGCCCATCTCGGCAAATGTCCGCGTATCACCGTCCGGTATAAACATGGGATCGAAACCCCAGCCGATCTCGCCGCGCGGCGGCCAGACCAGAGTGCCCTGCGCTTCGCCTTCGATCGCTTCGACATGGCCATCAGGCCAGGCCAAGGCCAACACGCTGACGAAACGCGCGCGCCGGTCGGGAGTGTCACCCAACCGGTCGTTGATGCGCTCCATCGCCAGATTCCAATCGCGCTGCGGCCCGGCCAGATCGGCGGTATGCACACCGGGCTCGCCACCCAAGGCCGCAACCTCCAAACCCGAATCGTCGGCCAGCGCCGGCAGGCCGGTGGCCGCGCATGCGGCACGCGCCTTGAGGATGGCGTTGGCGCGGCAGGTGGCGCCGGTCTCGTCCGGCACGGGCAAGCCCAAGGAACCCGCGCTGACGATAGTCACGCCGAACGGCGCCAGCAGCTCGACCATCTCGCCGACCTTGCCTTCGTTGTGGGTGGCCAACACCAACTTATTTCCGACAAATTTCCGCATGAGCCTGAGGTTATGTTCGCTCGATTTCACATCCGCCTGCTGACCGCAATCCTGGTGTCGCTCATCGCTAGCGCTGCGCAAGCCGTGCCAACTGACGATGCGCGCTTCAGCTACACCGATGTGTTCGCCAAGGCCACCACGTTCAAGAGCGACTGCGTCGGCATCGCTTGCGCGCCGACCGAGGAATTCAGCTTCGCCCGCCGCGCCGCCCACGACGACGACGCCATCGTGCCCTATCTGGCAGGCCGCTTCCACAGCGCGCCACGCGCTGGCCAGGTCTATACCGCGCTGGTGATCCGCGCGCACGACAAAGCCAAGGGCGAGGCGCTGTTGCGCGAATTGGCGGAGACCAAGGGCGAGACGGTCAACACGTTCTTCGGTTGCATCATGGGGCCGGAAAAGCTCGATCAATTGGCGAGCGAATATCTCAACCGCAAAGATTTCAGCTTCAACTAACTTTTTCACCTCTCCCCTTGAGGGACTGTTGCGTAATTCAGGTGAACGATGCGGTTGAGGAAATTGGGCTTGCGGGTGCGGGCTCAGACAGCTGGCTCTGCGTGAACTTGGGCGAAGATTTCTGCCAGCCGGCGCGAACGGATGGACGGCGCGTGCCGTCAGGCTGAGCTGAGCGCCACCCAGCGACGCATGTTGAAGGCGATGGCCACCAGCAGTATCTGCGCTACGGCCTTCTTCAGTCCGACATAGCGAATGGCGGCCAGGCCCATGCGCCGCTTCCAGGTGGCGAAGGTGGTTTCCACCGCAGCCCTGCGCCGGCCGATCAGCCGGTTGTAGCGGAGCACACGCGGGGGCAGCCGATGATGCTTGTTGGCCCGACGCATCAGCCGCGCCTTGATGCCTTGCTGCTTGAGGTGCAACTCGCGTTCATGGGTGTGGTAAGCGGCATCGGCCAGTACTGCCGCCTCGTCGCCGCAGATCAGCGCGTCGGCCGGCGTCGTATCGTTGACGTTGGCTGGGGTGGTGATCACCCGGCGCACGATGCCGCTGCCCATATCGACCCCGACATGCGCCTTGTAGCCATAGCTCGAACCCGCTTTGCCCTGGCGGCTGACGAAGGCGGCATCGGGATCGCGGCCCGTCTCGCCCATTGGCGGGCGCGCCGAGGCGCACTGGACCAGCGTCGCATCCAGCATGGTGCCGCGCTTGAGGATCAGCCCTGCCTTCTCAAGCTGGCGCGACAGTTCGTCGAACAGCGTTTCCAGCAGCTTGTCTGCGACCAGCCGGTTGCGAAAGCGGTTCAGCACCGTGTGATCGGGCGCCGCATCTTCCAGCCCAAGCCCCACGAAACGGCGAAATGACAGCCGATCGTTCAGCGCCTCCTCAAGCTCCCGGTCCGATAGGCCATATAACGATTGCAGCAGCAGAGCCTTGAACAGCAGCAGCACGGGATAGCCCGGCCGCCCAGGACCAGCCTCGTCGCGCAGTCCTGACATTAGCTTCTCGAAGCGATACCACTTCACCAGCCCGGTGAGCCGATCCAGTTGCGAGTTGTTACCAAGCTTCGGCGACACCAGCGCCTCCACCAAACTCAACTGATCCCTACCCTTCACAGCCATCCTGCCCTCCGCCTATCTCTCCGACAGAGAATCACAACAGGAGGTTTTTGCAACAGTCCCCCACGGGGAGAGGTCGACCATTCGAGCGTAGCAAGAATGGGCGGGTGAGGGGTCGATCGGAAAAAAATCTGTGGGTTAACCCCTCACCCGCCCGTCCTCACGCTACCGCGTTCGAACGGTCGACCTCTCCCTCAAGCGGAGAGGTGAGGAATGCTCTATCGTCGCCCGCACGCCGCCTTTTCACACCAACCCCAGCGCGTGCCTTTGCATGATCGCCAGCTCGGCGATGCCTTTGCGCGCGAGGCTGAACAACTCGGCGAACTGCGCATCGCTGAACGGGTCTTTCTCCGCCGTGCCCTGCACCTCGACGATCTGGCCCGACGCGGTGAGCACGAAATTGGCGTCGGCATCGGCGTTGCT
>JBBSNV010000121.1:0-6540 GCA_038260375.1 Reyranellales bacterium | reverse complement strand
GTTCGCGGTATCGGAGTCCGAAATGGTCGAGCACATGCTGAAATTCGTCACCCAAGAGCAGGAGATGCCGGCCAAGCGCGCCTCGGGCGAAAGGGTGCGCGACTTCGACGAGATCTATCGCGAATTCAGCCAGCAGAAGGCGGCCGAGCAATCGGCGCGCTGCTCGCAATGCGGCGTGCCGTTCTGCCAAATCCATTGCCCGCTCGGCAACCACATCCCCGATTGGCTGAAATTAACGGCAGAGGGCCGACTCGAAGAAGCCTACGAGCTGTCCTCGGCCACCAACAACATGCCGGAGATTTGCGGCCGCATCTGTCCGCAAGACCGGCTGTGCGAAGGCAATTGCGTGATCGAGAAGGGCTTCGAGGCGGTGACGATCGGTTCGATCGAAAAATTCATCACCGACACTGCCTTCGAGCGCGGTTGGGTCAAGCCCGCCAAGCCGCGTCGTGAACTGGCGCAATCAATCGGCATTATCGGCGCGGGTCCGGCGGGATTGGCAGCAGCGGAGCAACTGCGCCGCAAGGGCTATCAGGTGCATGTTTACGATCGCTACGACCGGGTCGGTGGCTTGCTGATCTACGGCATTCCCAATTTCAAGTTGGAGAAGGACATCGTCGAACGCCGCGCCAAGCTGCTGATTGATGGTGGCGTGCAGTTCCATCTCAACTTCACGATCGGCCAGGACGCCAGCCTCGACGCGTTGCGCGCCAAGCACGACGCGATCCTGATCGCCACCGGCGTCTATAAGGCGCGCGACGTGCAGGTGCCCGGTGTCGGCCTGGGCAATGTGGTGCCGGCACTCGACTATCTGACCACATCCAATCGCAAAGGCTTGGGCGATGCGGTGCCGGTTTTCGATTCCGGCGCGCTCGACGCCAAGGGCAAGCGCGTGGTGGTGATCGGCGGCGGCGACACGGCGATGGATTGCGTGCGTACCGCAATGCGCCAGGGGGCCAAGTCGGTGCAGTGCCTGTATCGCCGCGACCGCGCCAACATGCCGGGCTCGTTGCGCGAGGTGAAGCACGCCGAGGAAGAAGGCGTCGAATTCGTCTGGCTGGCCGCGCCCAAGGCTTTCTTGGGAGATAGCAAGGTCAGTGGCGTGCGGGCCGCGCGCATCCATCTGGGCGTGGCCGATGCCACCGGAAGGCAGACGCCACAGGAAATCGCCGGGGCCGATTTCACCTTGGATTGCGATTTGGCGATCAAGGCGCTGGGCTTCGATCCCGACGACATGATTGCGATGATGGGCCGTAGCGACCTCGCCACCACACGCTGGGGCACGGTGAAGATCGACCATCGCAGCATGATGACCTCGCTCGACGGCGTGTTCGCCGCCGGCGACATCGTGCGCGGCGCCTCGCTCGTCGTGTGGGCGGTGCGCGACGGGCGCGACGTGGCCGAGCAGATCGATCGCTTCATCGCGGCGCGTGTGAGCGCCATGCCAGTAGCGGCGGAGTGATGCCATGCTGACGCTTTACGACTACTTGCCATCGGGCAATGGCTACAAGGTGCGCCTGCTGCTGACGCAGCTCGACCTGCCCTACCGCCTGGTCGAACTCGATACCTATGCCGGGCAAACCCGCACGCCGGAATTCCTGGCCAAGAATCCCAATGGCCGCATCCCGACCGTCGAGTTGGCCGACGGCAGTCATCTGTTCGAATCCGGCGCCATCCTTTGGTACTTTGCCGACGACACCAAGTTCATGCCGCACAGCAAGCTGGAACGGGCGCAGACTTTGCAGTGGATGTTCTTCGAGCAGTACAGCCACGAGCCCTATATCGCCGTGGTGCGGGCCTGGAAGCACCTGGTCGGCGGCAAACTTACGGCCCTACAGGAAATGGAACTGCCCGGCCTCGTCAAGCGCGGCAACGACGCGCTCGACGTGATGGAAACGCATCTGGCCAAGCACGAATTCTTTGTCGGTGGACGCTATGGCCTGGCCGATATCGCGCTCTATGCCTACACGCATGTTGCTGAAGAGGGCGAGTTCGACCTGGTGCGTTATCCCGCCGTCAGCGCCTGGCTCAAGCGCGTGGCCGCCCAACCCAAGCACCTATTGATTACCGACGCGCGCAGCGCGTGAGGACACCATGAACTCGATCGAACAATATCGCCGGGAAGCGGCCTTTCTCGAAGCCAACGGCCTGTACCGCCAGCAAGACGAGCACGATGCCTGCGGCGTTGGCATGATCGCGGCCTTGGACGGCAAGGCACGGCGCGACGTGGTGGCGGCGGGCATCGAGGCGTTGCGCGCGCTATGGCATCGCGGCGCAGTCGATGCCGACGGCAAGACCGGTGACGGCGCCGGCATCCATGTCGAAATCCCGCAGGATTTCTTCAAGGAACATATCCGCCATACCGGCCACGAGCCCAAGATCGGCCGGCTGGCGGTGGGCATGGTGTTCCTGCCGCGCACCGATCTGGCGGCGCAGGAGCGCTGCCGCACCATCGTCGAAACCGAGATCCTGAATTTCGGCCACAAGATTTATGGCTGGCGCCAGGTGCCGGTCGATATTTCGGTGATCGGCGAGAAGGCCAACGCGACGCGGCCCGAGATCGAACAGATCATGATCGCCAACAATCTCGGCGTGGAGAATCGCGAGTTCGAACGCCAGCTTTACATCATCCGCCGCCGCATCGAGCGCGCCGTGCTGGCCGCCAACATCACCGATTTCTACATCTGCTCGCTGTCGTGCCGTTCGGCGATCTACAAGGGCATGTTCCTGGCCGAGCATCTGGCGGAGTTCTATCCCGACCTCAAGGACGAGCGTTTCGTGTCGCGCTTTGCCGTGTTCCACCAGCGCTATTCGACCAACACCTTCCCGACCTGGCGGCTGGCGCAGCCGTTCCGCATCCTGGCTCATAACGGCGAGATCAACACCTTGCTGGGCAACGTCAACTGGATGAAGAGCCACGAGACGCGTTTGGCCCAGGAAGGCTTCGGCAAGGACATCGAAGACCTCAAGCCGGTGATCCAGCCGGGCGGTTCGGATTCGGCGGCACTCGACAATGTGTTCGAGCTGTTGATCCGCGCCGGCCGACCGCTGCCGATGGCCAAGATCATGATGATCCCCGAGGCGTGGTCGGAGAACCGCACCATCCCCGATGGCTGGCGCGCCATGTACTCCTACGTCAACGCGGTGATGGAGCCGTGGGACGGGCCGGCGGCGATCGCTGCCGCGGCCGGGCGCTGGGTGATGGCGGGCTTGGATCGCAACGGTCTGCGGCCAATGCGCTACACCATCACCTCGGACGGCCTGCTGATCTGCGGTTCCGAAGCGGGATTGGTCTGGCTGGACGACGGCCGCATTATCGAAAAGGGCCGGCTGGGGCCAGGCCAGATGATCGCGGTCGATATCGAAGCGGCCAAGCTTTATCGCGACGCCGAGCTCAAGGACATGCTGGCCGCCGGCAAGCCTTATGCCGAATGGACCCGCCGCACCGTGCCGCTCGACAGTTTGATCCGTTCGGCCAAGCCCGTCACCTCGCGCAACGACCGCGCCGCCTTGCGTCAACTGCAAGTGGGCGTGGGCTGGAGCATCGAAGATCTCGAACTGCTGCTACATCCGATGGTCGAGGAGGCCAAGGAAGCGATCGGCTCGATGGGCGACGACACGCCGCTGGCCGTGCTGTCGCAGCATTATCGCGGCTTGCATCATTTCTTCCGGCAGAACTTCAGCCAGGTGACCAACCCGCCGATCGATAGCTTGCGAGAACGGCGCGTGATGTCGTTGCGCACGCGGCTGGGCAATCTCGGCAACATTCTCGACGAATCGGCCGACCAATGCGAATTGCTGCAGCTGGAATCGCCGGTGCTGTCGACCGCCGAATTCAACGCCATGCGCAAATACATGGCCGACACCGCGGTCGAGATCGACTGCACGTTTGAAGTTCAAGAGGACAATGCCGAAGCCGGCGAGCATGGCTTGCGCGATGCGTTGGCGCGCATTCGCCAGGAAGCTGAGGACGGCGTGCGTGGCGGCTGCCTGCACGTGATCCTGACCGACCAGAACACCGGTCCGGCGCGCGCCGCGATCCCGATGATCCTGGCGGCCGGCGCGGTGCACTCGCATCTGGTGCGGCAATCGTTGCGCACCTTCACCTCGCTCAATGTGCGCAGCGCCGAGTGCCTGGACGTGCATTTCGTCGCGGTGCTGATCGGCGTCGGCGCCACCACGGTCAATGCTTACCTGGCCGAAGAATCGGTGATCGATCGCGCCGGCCGCGGCCTGTTCGGCAGACTGTCGGTCGAGCAATGCATCAAGAATTACAAGAAGGCGCTCGACGAGGGCATGCTGAAGATCATGTCCAAGATGGGCATCGCCGTGATCAGCTCCTATCGCGGCGGCTATAATTTCGAGGCGCTCGGTCTGAGCCGCGCGCTGGTGGCGGAATATTTCCCCGGTATGCCGTCGCGCATCTCCGGCATCGGCCTGACCGGCATCCAGCAAAAGGTGCTTGAGTTGCACGGCAAGGCCTGGGACCAGGATGTGGCGACCCTGCCGGTGGGCGGCTTCTATCGCTATCGCCGCGGTGGCGAGGCCCATGCTTTCGAAGGCGCGTTGATCCATACCTTACAACAAGCCGTGGCGACCGAATCCTACGGCACCTACAAGAAGTACAGCGAGGGCGTGCGTTCTTCGCCGCCGATCAATCTGCGCGACCTGCTCGACTTCAAGCCGGGCAAGGCTGTCGTGTCGGTCGACGAGGTGGAATCGATCACCGAAATCCGCAAGCGCCTGGTGGCGCCCGGTATCTCGCTCGGCGCGCTCAGTCCCGAAGCACATGAGACGTTGTCGATTGCCATGAACCGCATCGGGGCGAAGTCCGATTCCGGCGAGGGCGGCGAGGATGCCGCGCGCTATCGGCCGCGGCCCAATGGCGACAACCCCTCCTCCGCCATCAAGCAGGTGGCGTCGGGCCGGTTCGGCGTCACGGCCGAATATCTCAACAATTGCCGCGAGATCGAAATCAAGGTGGCGCAAGGCGCCAAGCCGGGCGAAGGCGGCCAGCTGCCGGGCATCAAGGTGACGTCCCTGATCGCAAAGCTGCGCCACTCGACGCCGGGGGTGACCTTGATTTCGCCGCCGCCGCATCACGATATCTATTCGATCGAGGATCTGGCGCAGCTGATTTACGACCTGAAGCAGATCAATCCCGACGCCAAAGTATGCGTCAAGCTGGTGGCGCGTTCGGGCATCGGAACGATTGCCGCCGGTGTCGCCAAGGCCAAGGCCGACGTGATCCTGATCTCGGGCCATACCGGCGGCACCGGCGCGTCGCCGCAATCCAGCATCAAATATGCCGGCATCCCGTGGGAGATGGGGCTGTCCGAAGTGCACCAGGTGCTGACCTTGAATCGCTTGCGCGAGAAGGTGGTGCTGCGCACCGATGGCGGCTTGAAGATCGGCCGCGACATCGTCATCGCCGCGATGCTGGGCGCCGAGGAATTCGGGCTGGGCACGTCGTCCCTGGTGGCGATGGGCTGCATCCTGGTGCGGCAATGCCATTCCAACACCTGCCCGGTCGGCGTGTGCAGCCAATTGCCCGAGCTGCGCGCCAAGTTCGACGGCACGCCGGAGAAGGTGGTCAATCTGTTCAGCTTCGTGGCTGAAGAAGTGCGCGAGATTTTGGCGCAGTTGGGATTTCGCTCGCTGCGCGACGTGATCGGCCGCTCCGACCTGCTAGCCCAAATCAGCCGCGGCGCGGGCTATCTCGACGATCTCGATCTGAACCCGATCCTGGCGCGGGCCGATGCCGGCACCAGCGCGCGCTATTGCACCATGGAGGGCCGCAACGAAGTGCCCGACAGTCTCGATGCGCAGATGCTCAAGGATGCCGGGCCGCTGTTCCGCGACCGCGAGAAGATGCAGCTGCAATACAATGTGCGCAACACGCATCGCGCCGTGGGCACGCGCCTGTCGGCGATGATCACGCGCAAATACGGCATGACCGGTTTGCCGGCCGATCATCTGACGGTGCGGCTGCGCGGCTCGGCCGGGCAGTCCTTAGGGGCGTTCGCGGTGCAGGGCGTGAAGCTGGAAGTGTTCGGCGACGCCAACGACTATGTCGGCAAGGGATTGTCGGGCGGCACGATCGTGGTGCGGCCGATGGTGTCGAGCAAGCTGGTCAGCAATCGCAACACCATTATCGGCAACACGGTTCTCTATGGCGCCACCGCCGGAAAATTATTCGCCGCAGGCCAGGCGGGCGAGCGCTTTGCCGTGCGCAACTCGGGCGCCGCGGCGGTGATCGAAGGCAGCGGCTCGAACGCCTGCGAATACATGACCGGCGGCACGGTGGTGATCCTGGGCGCGACGGGATCGAATTTCGCCGCCGGCATGACCGGCGGCATGGCCTTCGTTTACGACGAAGACGACAGCTTTGCCGTCAAGCTCAACCCCGATACGGCGATCGCGCAACGCATCGAGACGCCCTATTGGGAAGATCGGTGTCATGATCTGATCGCGCAGCATGTGGCGGCGACCGGATCCTTGCACGCGGCCAAGCTGCTCAACGACTGGGGCCGCGAGAAG
>JBBSNV010000120.1:0-6547 GCA_038260375.1 Reyranellales bacterium | reverse complement strand
GTACGCTCAACGCTTCGCGGTTGCCCGCTTCGCTGGACGTGAAGTTCAACGTCGCCAAACTCGACATGGGCAAGCTGTCGCGCGCGATCCACCACAAGGACCGTTTCGACGGCGGCGTGGACGTGGATTTCGCACTGACCAGCAACGGCAGCAGCGAATCCGAGTTGATCAACAATTTGAACGGCAACGCCAATGTTGGCGGCGAAATCCGCTTCAACGCCAAAGTGCAGGAAGTGCTGCTGGGCGCGGTAGCCGGCCTCGCCGGCAAGACGCTCGACAAATACATCGGCCAGATCACCGGCAAGAAAGGCTACGACAGCGGCGGCGACCTCAACGCCGCGATCAACGTAGCGCTGCAGCGCTTCGCCAACCGCAACAACCCGATCAGCGGCAACGTCACGATCAGGAACGGCGTGGCGACCAGCAACAATCTGCGCATCGTCGGCAAACAGGCCAAGGTGGACACCAATTTCACCGCCAGCCTGCCGGCCTGGACGTTGGACGCCACCACCAATGTGTTTCTGGACGATAATCCGAAGGAGGCTTATCTAATCGTCACCAACAAAGGCGTGTTGGATAGCCCCAACTTGGTGATCGACCGCAATCCGAAATACGCGGGCGCCAATCAACCACAACAGAATCCCGCGCAACCGCAGGATCAATCGCAACCGCAGCCGCAGGATCCGCCCAAGAAAAAGAAGTTCTCGCCGCTCGATCTGTTCAAAAAGAAGTAGCTTAGGAGGATATCGCTGTCGGCGGCGCCACTTCGGGCAGCGAATTCTCGTTGGCGCCGTTCATGCGGCGTTGGGTTTCTTCCAGCACGAACACACGAATGGCGCTGGACAAATTCACCGCGCCGGGCGCACGGGTGCGGTCGATTTCGCCGACCAAAGCGTTGATCGACATTTTGCGTTGGGTGGCGAGTCCGGCCAACGCCTGCCAGAAGGTCTCTTCCAACGAAACCGAAGTGGCGTGACCGTCGATCGTCACCGAACGTTTGCGAATGGCTCCGTTCACTTTTTACGCCTCCCTGCACTTGACCTCGGCCGCTTGGCCGGCGTCAGCATTTCGCTGGGCTTCACCAGACGGTCGAACTCGCTTGCCGTCAGAAAACCCAAACCAGTTGCCGCTTGCTTCAACGTGCTGCCTTCCAAATGCGCCTTGCGTGCGATCTTCGCCGCCTTGTCGTACCCGATATGCGGGTTCAGAGCCGTCACCAGCATCAGCGAGCGATTGAGCAACTCGTCGATCCGTTGGCGGTCCGCTTCGATGCCCACCACGCAGTGTCGAGCAAAACTGTCGCTGGCATCGGACAACAGGCGAATGGACTGCAACACGTTAAAAGCGATCACCGGTTTGAACACGTTCAGTTCGAGATATCCGCCGGCTCCGGCGATGGTGATGGTTACGTGGTTGCCCATAACCTGAGCCGTTACCATTGCTAACGCTTCGCATTGGGTCGGGTTCACCTTGCCCGGCATGATCGAGGAACCCGGCTCGTTCTCCGGCAATTTAAGTTCCCCTAGCCCAGCCCGCGGGCCAGAAGCTAATAGCCTGATGTCGTTGGCTATTTTGGTCAAAGACACAGCTAAAGTGTTGAGCGCGCCGGATAATTCGACCAAGGCGTCATGGCTGGCCAGCGCCTCGAATTTATTGGCGGCGGGACGAAATTTCAGCCCGGTGAGGCGGGAGATTTCCCCGGCGAAGGACCGGTCGAAACCTTCGACTGCGTTCAAGCCGGTGCCGACAGCGGTGCCGCCCTGCGCCAGATCCCTGACCCGCGGCAGCGCATCGTTCAGCCGCTCGATGCCCAGCGCGATTTGCCGCGCATAGGCGGCGAATTCGTCGCCCAAAGTCAGCGGCGTGGCATCCTGCAAATGAGTGCGGCCGATTTTGATGATACGGCGGAATTCGCGCGCCTTGCCGGCCAAGGTCCTTTCCAGCAGCGCCAGCGCCGGCAGCAAGACCTGTTCGGTCTGCAGCGCCGCCGCCACGTTCATCGCCGTGGGGAAGCTGTCGTTGGACGACTGGCACAAATTAACGTGATCGTTGGGATGCACCGGTGATTTTCCGCCGCGCTTGCCGCTCAGGATCTCATTGGCGCGGCCGGCGATCACCTCGTTGGCATTCATATTGCTCTGCGTGCCCGAGCCGGTCTGCCACACCACCAGCGGGAATTCGTCGAGCAGGGTGCCGTCGATCACCTCATCGCAGGCCTGGACGATTGCCTTGGCCAGTTGCGGTTTGAGCAAACCCAATTTGCGATTGGCCAGGGCGGAGGCCTTTTTCTGCAAGCCGATGGCGTGGATCAAAGGCGCGGGCAGGCGCTCGCCGCCGATGCGGAAATTCCTCAGGCTGCGTTCGGTCTGTGCGCCCCAATAGCGCCCCGCCGGCACTTCGACCTCGCCCAGCGAATCGGTCTCGACGCGGAATTTCGGGCTCGCATTGGGGCTTGGGGCACGCTTGGCGCCAAGTTTTGCCATGACCAACTCCTTACGCTGCAACATCAACGGCGGATCAGAAGATATACTCCCACAGCAACAACCCGGCGAAGAACAGCAAGATGGCCCCGGCGATCCAGTTCAGCGCCAGTTGCGCGCCCGGGCGCAACAGAAAGCGGCGCATGGTCTCGGCCAGTAAGGCCAGCGGCACCTGCCAGACGATGTTCAGGACCAGCAGCCAAGCCGACAGCAGCAGCATCTGCAGCGCCACTTGGCCGCGCTCCAGCACCACGAATTGCGGCATCAGCGCCAGGAACAGCAGGATCACTTTCGGGTTGAGCAGATTGGTGAAGGCGGCATCGCGCAGCCCGCCCCAGGCACTGAGTTTTAGCCCCTGCTGGCTATCGCCCATGGTCAGCATGCCGCCGCGCAGGGTCTGCACACCCAGCCAGCCGAGATAGGCGGCACCGGCGATAGCGATGATCTTGAAGCCGGACGGCCACTGCGCCAGCAGCAGCGACAACCCCAAAGTGGCGGCCACGGTGTGCAGCAGCAGGCCGACCTGTACTCCCGCGACCGTGAACAAGGCGATGCGCCGGCTGCCGACAAAGCTGTTGCGCAAAATCAGAATGGTGTCGGGCCCCGGCGACAACACGATGGCGCCCGCTGTCAGGGTAAAGCCCAGAAATTGAGGCCAGTCGATCGGTCCGAGCATCGCTTTTGGTCGCTTGTCGGGGCTGCGGCGTTATCCCAAAAGGGCTTGTAGCCCCGATTGTTGCCGCTATATAGCCCGGGCAGAGTGGATCAGCCTCCGTTCTATTCGTAAGAGAGCAGAGCAAATTCACGCCTTTCGACGGCAATCCAGCCCGATCCCGTCAAAAGGCGATTTGCTCTAGCCCTTGTTGCGTCGCAACAAGGCGAGTATAACCCGCCGCACCGCGCCCGGCGCCTGAGTTTTTCGACCGCCTGCAGTTGCGCGCTTACGGAAGATCCTATGGAAATTCGCAACGTCGCCATCATCGCCCACGTCGATCACGGCAAGACCACTTTGGTCGATTGCCTGCTGCGCCAGTCGGGCACGTTCCGCGACAACCAGCAGGTCGCCGAGCGGGCGATGGACTCCAACGATCTGGAGCGCGAGCGCGGCATCACCATTCTCGCCAAATGCACCTCGGTGATGTGGAAAGGCACGCGCATCAACATCGTCGATACGCCGGGCCACGCCGATTTCGGCGGTGAAGTCGAGCGCATCCTGTCGATGGTCGATGGCGTCGTCGTGCTGGTCGATGCCGCCGAAGGCCCAATGCCGCAAACCAAATTCGTCACCGGCAAGGCGCTGCGCCTGGGCCTGCGGCCGATCGTGCTGATCAACAAGGCCGACCGCCCCGACGCGCGCGCTCACGAAGTGCATGACGAAGTGTTCGATCTGTTCTCCGCGCTCGATGCCGACGAAGGGCAGCTCGATTTCCCGACTTTGTTCGCTTCGGCCAAGCAAGGCTGGGCGGCCGAATCGCTCGAAGCCGAGCACAAGGATATGGCGCCGCTGTTCGACCTGATCGTGCGTCACGTGCCGCCGCCGACCGTCGAGGCCGACAAGCCGTTCCGCATGCTGACCACGACCTTGGAAGCCGATCCGTTCCTGGGCCGCGTGCTCACCGGCCGCATCCATTCCGGCACGGTGAAGGCCAATTCCACCGTCAAGGCGCTGGCGCTCGACGGCACGATCATCGAGACCACGCGCATCACCAAGCTGCTGGCGTTCCGCGGCCTGGAACGGGTGCCGGTCGAGAGCGCCGATGCCGGCGACATCGTAGCCATTGCCGGCTTCAAGGAAGCCACCGTGGCCGACACGTTGTGCGATCCGGCGGTTAGCGAAGCCTTGCCGTCGCAACCGATCGATCCGCCGACCTTGGCGATGACCTTCTCGGTCAACGACTCGCCGCTCGCGGGGCGCGAAGGCGACAAGGTGACCAGCCGTGTCATTCGCGCTCGCCTGATGCGTGAAGGCGAAGGCAACGTGGCGATCCGCGTCAGCGAAGCTGACGGTGGCGACGCCAACGAAGTGGCCGGCCGCGGCGAATTGCAGTTGGGCGTGCTGATCGAAACCATGCGCCGCGAGGGCTTCGAGCTGTCGATCAGCCGGCCGCGCGTGCTGTTCCGCACCGACCCTGCGACTGGCCAGCAGCTGGAGCCGATCGAGGAATGCGTGGTCGACGTCGACGACGAGTTCACCGGTGTGGTGGTCGAGAAGATGGCGCAGCGCAAGGCCGAGCTGGTCGATATGCGCCCGTCGGGCGGCGGCAAGACCCGTATCGTGTTCTACGCCCCGTCGCGCGGCCTGATCGGCTATCACGGCGAATTCCTGACCGACACGCGCGGCACCGGCGTCATGAACCGGCTGTTCCACAACTACGCACCCTATAAGGGCTCGATCGCCGGCCGCACCAAGGGCGTTCTGATCGCCAACGGCGAGGGCGCGGCGGTGGCCTATGCGCTGTGGAATTTGGAAGAGCGCGGCCCGATGTTCATCGATCCCGGCGTGCAGGTGTACGAGGGCATGATCATAGGCGAGCACACGCGCGACAACGATCTCGACGTCAACCCGCTCAAGGGCAAGCAGCTCACCAACATTCGTACCACCTCGAAGGACGAAATGGTACGCCTGACGCCGCCGCGGCGCATGTCGCTGGAGCAGGCGATCGCCTATATCGAGGACGACGAGTTGGCCGAGGTGACGCCTAAGTCGATCCGCCTGCGCAAGCGATTGTTGAAGCCGCACGAGCGCAAGATGTCGAAGAAGCAAGCCGCGGCGCAGTAGAAGTCAGTCGAACGGCTTGATCAAGGTCAACCCGGTCTGCGCAAAACCGCGTGTGTTGCGCGTCACTACGGTCAAGTTATGGACCTGCGCAATACTGGCGATCATCGATTCTTCGAGCGACATATTCGGAAAATCTGCGCGGACCTCACCCCATCGACGCGCGGCTCGCGTGTCGAATGGCAAAATCCGGTTAATATAGGCCGCTTCCAATTTTTCTCGCCAATCGGTCAGTTGCCGGGCCTTTTCGGGGTCGCGCTTTTGCAACAAGGTCGGGCCCTTGGCGATTTCGCCGATGGTTATGGCGCACAACCACAACTCAGCCACGCCGGTTTGAGCCTGGGCTAGAGCGTGCCGCCGGTCAGGCTGGCGCGTTGCGAGATCTCGATCCAGTTGCCGTCGGGATCGCGGACGAAGGAAAAACGCACCGTGTCGCCCAGCATCACTGGCGCGCGGCCTTCGGTGCCGCCGCGCTCGACAATGCCGCGATGCTCGGCCACGGCGTCGAAGATCTGCAAGGTGATGTAGCGATAGCCTGGCGCGCGCCATTCGTCGGCGCGTCCAACCTTGGTTTCTTCGCGCAGCAAAAGCAACGCCTCGCCCACGGCATAGACGCCCTTGCGTGGGCTGGGCAGCTGCAGGACGTGGCGATAGAAATAATCGGCCGCGTCGCGGTTGTTGACCGTCAGCGCCAAGCCGATGCTGGTGATGCCGTCGCTGCCCGGCGGCACCAAAGTGACGCAATCGCCGTCGGGATCGGCCAGGGTCCTGGCCGCAGCCAGTCCGGGACGGGCGATCAACAACTCGCGATAGCCGCTCTGCGGTAAGTCGGGCAACGCATCGCGGGCATGATTCATTTTTAGGATGGCGCCGTTCATGTGGTGGCGATGCTGCTGCATGCCGCCGCCCAGCTTGCCCAGGTGATCGAATTCCAGCCCGACATCGTTCTGCCAGAACTCCAATTGCGGATCGCGGCGATTGGAGAACAATCCGACATCGAATTGCGGCTTGGCCAGGCGCATGGCGGTGCTAATCCGCAGCGTCGCGCGAGCGACGGATGCGCGCGGCCGGCGCCTTTTGCGCCCCGCCACGACGCCGTTGCACCGGCTTGCTGCCCTTGGGCAGGCCGGTCTTTTCCGTGGCCGAAGCCAAGGCCGCATCGACCGCACGCTTGGCCCAGGCGATCGCCTGGTCGGGATCTTCCAGCATTTCTTCGGGCAGCGGGTAATAGGCGTGCAGCACCACGCGCTTGTTTTCCCAGGGCTTGAACGGGGTCAGGCCCAAGGCTTCG
>JBBSNV010000119.1:0-6554 GCA_038260375.1 Reyranellales bacterium | reverse complement strand
GGTTTGGCTCAATCCTGTTTTCTCGCGGATGGCGGCGGTATCGATGCCGCGCACAATTCTGCCGCGGCTCTTGTCTCCGTTCATGTAGGCAACTGCATCTTAAATGCCGGCTAGTACGCCACGGCCAACGACCGTCGTTTTGATCGTTTTGCGGTTTTGCCTTGTTGTGACTTTAGCCATGAAAAATCTTACTATATTCTCAGCTATCGTTGGTTCAGAGGTGAGAACGGCCTCCTCACGCACCCGAAAGGGTAAAGTAGCCGTAAGGCGAAGAGATCCGGGAAGTTGGCACTCCGGCTAACAACGAGACCCCGCTCCGGCGGGGTTTTTCTTTCTAAGGCCTTGAAATTGAAGGTTTTAGCTCAGGAAAATTCAACGCAAAGCCGGATTGACAGCCGCAATCCATCCCCTTATTGTCCGCCGCTCTTTAGCCATTTGCCGCGCAAAACGGCCTCTAGGGACCAGTCATGAAAGTTCGCAACTCGCTGAAATCGGCCAAGACCCGTCACAAGGATTGCCGCATCGTGCGCCGCAAAGGCCGCGTGTTCATCATCAACAAGACCAACCCGCGCTTCAAGGCGCGGCAAGGTTAATCAAGGCGGGCTAACCAGCGCTCGATCGGTCTTGCTACAACGGCGTCCCCAGGGGCGCCGTTTTCATGTCGGCGCCCCGATTGAACAACGGCACGCCGCTTTTATTTGTCCCGGCCGTTGCCGCCTGCTTGTAAGTTATAGGCGGAGGAAATGCTTCATGCAGATGCCGCTGCCCGATCCCGAGTCGCTGGCCAAGCGCGCCGAGCTGATCGCCGGCCTCAAGGCCATCGTGCCGGCCGCCAATCTGGTGGCCGATCAGGACGGCATGCGCCCCTATGAATGCGATGCGCTGTCGGCCTATCGCACCATGCCGATGGTCGTGGTGCTGCCCGAGGACACCGCGCAGGTCTCGCGCATCTTGAAACTCTGCCAGGCGCTGAAAATCAAAGTCGTGCCGCGTGGTGGCGGCACCTCGCTGTCGGGCGGCTCGTTGCCCTTGGCCGATGGCGTGCTGCTGGCGCTGGGCAAGTTCAATCGCGTGTTAGAAACCGATTTCGTCAACCGCTGCGCCGTGGTGCAGCCCGGCGTGACCAATCTCGGCATTACAAAGGCCGTGGAGCATGCCGGCTTCTATTACGCGCCCGATCCGTCGAGCCAGATCGCCTGTTCGATCGGCGGCAACGTGGCGGAGAATTCCGGCGGCGTGCATTGCTTGAAATACGGCCTGACCACCAACAATCTGCTGGGTGTCGAGTTCGTGCTGATGAACGGCGAGATCGTGCGCTTCGGCGGCAAACATCTCGACGCGCCGGGCTACGATCTGCTCGGACTCATCACGGGCTCCGAGGGTCTATTAGGTGTCGTCACCGAAGTCACGGTGCGGCTGTTGCGTAAGCCGCCGATGGCGCGCGGATTGCTGCTGGGCTTCCCCAGCGAGGAGGACGCTGGCGGCTGCGTAGCCGACATCATCGCCCATGGCATCATCCCGGCCGGGCTCGAGATGATGGACCGCGACGCGATCCATGCGGCCGAAGCGTTTGTCCATGCCGGTTATCCGCTCGACGTGGCGGCGCTGCTGATCGCTGAACTCGACGGCCCGGCGGAAGAGGTTGATCACCTGGTGGCGGCGGTCGAGAAGATCGCGCGCGACCGCAATGCCACGGTGTGCAAGGTTAGCACCAGCGAGGCCGAGCGCCTGTCGTTCTGGGCCGGGCGCAAGGCGGCGTTCCCCGCGGTGGGCAGCCTGGCGCCGGATTATTTCTGCATGGACGGCACCATCCCGCGCCATCGCCTGGCCGAGGTGCTGAACCGCATCCGCGCGCTGTCGAAGCAGCACGGCTTGCGCGTGGCCAATGTGTTCCATGCCGGCGACGGCAATCTGCATCCGCTGATCCTGTTCGACGCCAATCTGCCCAACGAGCTCAAGCGCGCCGAGGCGCTGGGCGCCGACATATTGCGACTTTGCGTCGAGGTCGGCGGCGTGCTTACCGGCGAACATGGCGTCGGCATCGAAAAGCGCGACCTGATGCCGGTGATGTTCAGCGAGATCGATCTCAACCAGCAGATCAGGGTCAAATGCGCGTTCGATCCCGACCACCTGCTCAATCCGGGCAAAGTGTTTCCCACACTGCATCGCTGCGCCGAGATGGGCCGCCTGCATGTCACGGGCGGCAAACTGCCGTTCCCCGATCTGCCGCGCTTCTGATTCCATGATCGATACGATTTTGCCCCCCGCGAAGCGAATTCTATGAGCGAAGTGATCCAACCACGCAACGCGGCCGAATTGACCGACACCATTGCCTGGGCCGTCGAGCACGATCAGGCGCTGCGCATCGACGCCGGCTGCTCCAAAGCCGAGTTCGGTCACGCCGTCGCGAACGCCCGGCCGCTCGATTTGAAAGCGATGCGCGGCGTTATCCTGTACGAGCCGGAGGAGCTGGTGCTGAGTGCGGCGCCGGCCACGCCGCTTAGCGAGATCGAGGCGGTGCTGGCGCAACGCAATCAGATGCTGGCCTTCGAGCCGCCGGATTTCACCGCGCTACTGGGTAAGTCGGGCGCCACAATCGGCGGCTTGGTGGCGTGCAATTTGTCGGGTCCGCGTCGCCTGTCGGCCGGCGCGTTGCGCGATCATTTGTTGGGCTTCCAAGCCACCAGCGGGCGCGGCGAGCGCTTCAAGTCGGGCGGGCGAGTGATGAAGAACGTCACCGGCTACGACCTCTCCAAGCTGATGGCCGGGTCGTTCGGCACATTGGCGGTGCTCGACGAGATCACGATCAAAGTGCTGCCGGCGCCGGAGAAAACGCGCACCGTGCTGGCGTTTGCCTTGGACGATGCGGCGGGTGTGGCGTTGCTGTGTCGCGCCATGGGCGAGCCGGTCGAGGTCTCGGGTGCGGCGCATTTGCCGGCCTCCGTCGCGGCGCGCTCCGCTGTGGATTACGTGAGGAACGCGCGGGCTTCGGTCACGGCGCTGCGGCTGGAAGGGCCGGGGCCTTCGGTGGAAGCACGCTGCCAGCATCTGCGCGCCACCATCGGTACGGCAGTAGCGACCGAGGAATTGCACAGCGTCAACGCGGTGGCGCTGTGGCGTGAGCTGCGCGACGTCACATTGCTGGCCGAGCCAAGGGATCGCATCGTCTGGCGCTTGTCGCTGCCGCCCAGCGAAGCCGCGCGTGTTGTCGCCGCGATCCGCGCTAATAACCCAAACGCCGAAGTTTTCTACGATTGGAGCGGCGGGCTGGTGTGGCTGTCCTTGCCGGCCTCCGCCGCCATGGGCAATGACGCCAGCGAAATGCTGGTGCGGGGTGCTGTGAATAACCATGGTCATGCCACGCTCATTAGAGCGCCGTCTGACATGCGTGCGCGGGTAAGGGTGTTCCAGCCATTGGCCCCGGCGCTTGCTGCACTGACGGCCCGCGTGAAGGACGCCTTCGACCCCAAGAACATCCTCAACCCCGGCCGGATGGGCTGATGCAAACCAACTTCACCCTGGCGCAGCTGGCCGATCCTGACGTCGCGCGGTCCGAGCAGATCCTGCGCAAATGCGTGCATTGCGGGTTCTGCACCGCGACTTGTCCCACCTTCGTGCTGCTGGGCGACGAGCGCGATTCGCCGCGCGGGCGTATTTATTTAATCAAGGACATGCTGGAGCAGGACAAGTCGGCCAATGCAGAGATCGCGCTGCACATCGATCGCTGCCTGTCCTGCCTGTCCTGCATGACCACCTGCCCATCGGGCGTGAACTTCATGCACCTGGTCGATCACGGCCGCTATCACGTCGAGCAGACCTATCGCCGGCCGTTGGGCGATCGGCTGCTGCGCTCGGTGTTGCGTTACCTGATGCCGCGGCCCTCGGCGTTGCGTTGGAGTTTGATCCTGGGCCGCTTGGCCAAGCCGTTGATGCTGGTGTTGCCGCGTCGTGGCGACGGTTTCTTCGCTCGCATGCGCGCCATGCTCGACGGCGTGCCCGCCAGCCTGCCGTCGCCGTCGCGCAGTTCGCTGCCGCAGGTTTATCCTGCTGAAGGCGCGCGCACCAAGCGCATCGCGCTGTTGGTTGGCTGCGGCCAGACCGTGCTGGCGCCCGAGGTCAACGAGGCCAGCATTCGCTTGCTGACCCGCCACGGCGTCGAGGTGGTGGTCGCCGCCGGCGTCGGCTGTTGCGGCTCCTCGGTGCTGCATGTCGGCGACCGCGACCAGGCCTTGCGCCTGGCGCGCGCCAATATCGATGCCTGGGAGCGCGAGATCGCCGCGAGTGGCCCCCTTGGCGGTCTCGATGCCATCGTCGCCAACGTCTCGGGCTGCGGCACCACCTTGAAGGACTATGGCCACCTGTTGGCCGACGATCCGGCCTATGCCGAGCGCGGGGCCCGCATCGCTGCTTTGTCGCGCGACATTTCCGAAGTGATGCTCGATGTCGGTTTGCAGTCGCCGGCTGTGGCCACCGGTCAGCGCGTTGCCTATCACGCCGCCTGTTCGATGCAGCACGGCCAGCGTGTGGTCGAGCAACCCAAGGCGCTGCTGCGCGCGGCGGGCTTTGCCGTGCTGGACGTGCCGGACGGGCATCTGTGCTGCGGCTGGGCCGGCACCTACAACGTGCTGCAGCCCGAGCTGTCCAACCGCTTGCGCGAACGCAAGGTGGCGACTATCGAAAGCATCGCGCCCGAGCTGATCGCCGCCGGCAATTTCGGCTGCGTCGGCCATATCGGCCAGGCCACCGGTATCCCGATTTGCCATACGGTCGAGCTGCTCGATTGGGCCACCGGCGGGCCCAAGCCCGCATCTTTTGCGTCCTGACCTGTCGGGCTGGTTCGGGGCGTGCTAGGCTGCGGGCCACAATGATCACGCGATTGACGCTGGGTTTTTTCCCGCTGGCTTTAGTCCTGGTTCTCGCCGCCATTGGCGCGCGCGCGCAGAGCGGCGAGTTTGTTCCCGGGCGCATTTTTTTCCAGACCCCGCCGCAATGGAGCGCCGAAGGCAAGAAGGCCAAGCTGACTTTGGTCTCGCCGGGCGAGGACGCGTTCATCGTGTTGACCGTGCTGCAGCCGGGCGACGAAAATCTGCTGCGCGCCCAGACCGCACAACTACTCAACCAGTATCTGACCGACATGGCATTGGCCGATAGCGGCCAGCGGGCGACCATCGCCGGCATGGCGGGTCTGCGCTTCAAGGGCACTGGCGCGTCCGACGCTACTTCGGTCAGATTCATCGCCGCAGTGGTGACGCCCGAGCGCAACACGCCGGTCATGCTGCTGGCTTACACCACACAGAAGAATTTCGCCGCCGCCGAGCCGGTGTTCGAGGAGTTTCTGCGCAGCCTCAAGCCGCGCTGACGTGCTGACATGATGGACAACGGCATCGTTCTGCTGATCGTGCTGGGTGCGTTTTACGTGCTGGTGGTGCCGGCACTGGCCATTGTGGCGTTAGTGCGCGCCAGCGGCATAAAGCGCGAGCTGGAAGAACTGCGCCAGGCGCACCGCCAGTTGCTGCAGCGCCTGCCGGTCGCATCCCCCGTCACCCTGAGCGAAGCGAAGGGCCTTGCCGCAGCTGAGATGCCGCCTGCGGTGACGCAAGATGCTTCGCTGCGCTCAGTACGACAGGATGAAATTTCGCCACCGCCCATCGTGCTGCCGCCTCCGGCTAAGCGCATCACCTTCGAGCAACTGCTGGGCGGGCGGCTGTTCGCCTGGGTCGGCGCTGCTGCCGTCACTCTGGCCGGCATCTTCCTGGTCAAGTATTCGATCGACCAAGGCTGGCTCGGCCCCACCGCCCGCGTATTGCTGGCGGCCTTGCTGGGCGCGATCTTCGTCGCTGCCGGCGAACTGTTGCGGCCCCGCGATGCACGCATCGCCCAGGCGGTGACGGCGGCGGGCGTGGCGGTGCTCTACGCCGCGCTGTTCGCCGCGGCATCGCTCTATCAGCTTGTGCCACCCGGCATCGGCATCGTGCTGGCGGCGCTGCTCACCGCGCTGACGGTGCTGTTGTCGTTGCGTCAGGGTCCGTTCGTGGCGCTGCTGGGCTTGCTGGGGGGCGCTATTTCGCCTGCCATCATTTCGCAACACGCCAACGACGTCGCCACCTTGTTCGCCTATCTGCTGGCATTGATCGCCGGTGTGATGATCGTAGTCCGGCAACGTGCGTGGTGGTGGCTGGGCTGGTGCGCGCTGGCAGCGGCGGTGACCTGGAGTGGGTTGTGGCTGGCGGTCGGTCGCGAGGCCGATGGCTTTTATTGGGTCGGTGCGTTCCTGGTGGCGATCGCAGCGCTGTTCGTCTGGTCGGCCCGGCCGAGCGCGGCCAATGCCGCGCCGCAATCCCATCCGCCGGGTGTCTTGGCAACGCTGCTATGGGCTGCGCTGGGTCTGATGCTGGCGCTGGCGGCTATTCTGGTGGCGAAGACCAACTTCCATATCTTCCCTTGGGTGGTGTTCCTGGCGATCGGCGCCATGAGTTTCGCCGTGGCGCGCCAGGTGGATGCCTGGCGCTTCCTAGCCGTGTTGCCGCCGCTGTTGTCGTTGTTGGTATTCTGCC
>JBBSNV010000118.1:0-6626 GCA_038260375.1 Reyranellales bacterium | reverse complement strand
TGCTTGGCGCTCAGATCCAAATAATGCGTTGCCGAACCCGGCAGTGTGTCGATTGTACTCATCACCTCTCTCCTGTAGCGGCAAAAATTGCTGTGAAAACGACTATACCGTTGACATTGTCACCGTCAAATCTATTATTGTCACCATGACAATTTGGATGCCAGAAATCACCGCCGGCCGCGGCCCCATCTATGTCGCCATCGCCGATGCGCTGGCCGACGACGTCGCCACCGGCAAGCTGCCACCACGTACGCGCCTGCCGACGCATCGCGAGTTGGCCTACCGGCTTGGGGTGACAGTCGGGACAGTGACGCGCGGTTATGCCGAAGCCGAGCGGCGCGGTCTGGTCTATGGCGAGATCGGTCGCGGCACTTTCGTGCTGGCGGGGCCGCCCGACCCGACATTGACGATTCAATACGAGAGCCCGGACCGCGGCGACGGGCCGATCAACTTCGCCATCGACCTGACGATTAACTTCGCCATCGGCGAGCAGCGCGACCAAGCGATGGCGCGCACCCTGGGCAATCTGTCGCGCCGCAACGATCTGCAACGCTATCTCAACTATCACCCACACCGCGGCATTGCCGAGCATCGTGTCGCGGCATCGGAATGGCTCGCCCGCAACGGCCTGTCTTACACGCCCGACCAGATCATCGTCACCGGCGGCGGCCAGCACGCCATGATGACGGTGTTCAGCACTCTGTGCCGCCCGGGCGACGTGGTGCTGACCGAGCAGCTCACCTATGCCGGCATGAAGGCGCTGGCCAATCATCTGCAGATCCGTCTGTATGGCGTGGCGATGGATCAGCACGGGTTGATCCCGTCGGCTTTGGCCGCAGCGTGCCGCAGCACCCATTCGCGCGTGCTGTATTGCCAGCCGACCATTCAAAATCCCACCGCCACCGTCATGCCCGAGGCGCGGCGGCGCGAGATCATCGAGGTGGCGCGGACACATGGCCTGACCATCGTCGAGGACGACGTCTATGGCTTCCTGCCGCACAAGACGGAGCCACAAATCTCGGCACTGGCGCCGGACATTTCGGTCTATCTGACCTCCGCCTCCAAGACCATGGCTCCGGGTCTGCGCGTCGGTTACATCGGAGCACCCCCGCGTTTGGCCGAGCGGCTGAGCGTGCCGGTGCGCGCCACGATGTGGATGGCGCCGCCTTTGATGGCCGAGATCGCCCGGCTGTGGATGAGCGACGGCACGGTCGAGCGCATCATCGACGAGCTGCGCCGCGAAGCGACCGAACGCCAAGCGATCGCGCGGCGCATCTTGAATGCGCCCGAAGCACGCATGTGCGATGGCTCGTTTCTGGTGTGGCTGCCCTTGCCGCGCGAATGGCGGGCGCGCGATTTCGTGGCCGAAGCCGCCCGGCGCAGCGTCGCTATCTCGGGCGCCGATAGTTTCGCAGTCGATCCGCTGCCCGCGCCGGAAAGCGTGCGCATCTGCCTGGGTGCGCCGGCCAATCGCAACACGTTGGAAAAAGGCCTGGAAATTTTGCACGATCTGCTGATCGGGCCCGCGGGTCCGTCGCTGTCGGTGGTGTAACGCTATCTCGGCTTTTCGTCGGCGCGTAAAGCGAACCTGATCGGCGCGGTGATCTCGACGCTGCGGCCCGAGCCGTTGCGAAAGCGCCAAGTCTTGACCGCTTCGACCGCCGCATCGTCCAACGCTTTGAAGCCGCTGCTGGTCTCGACCGCGACATTGCGCGGCAGCCCGTCGGTATCGATTTCCGCCCGCACCACCACCCGGCCCTCTTGGCCGCGGCGTTTCGCCTCCGCCGGATAAACCGGCGCCGGCGCGCTGAGCTGCGCAATATCGCCGCCACCTGCAGGCCCACTAAGACCGGCGCTGGATTGACCGACCGGCGCAGTCGAGGACGGGCTGGGGGTTGGCTGGCTCGCCACCACCGGCGGGGTTGGCGCCGGTTTGGGTGGTGTAGGCTTGGGCGGTGCAGGCTTAACCACGGGCGTGGGCGGCGTCACCGGTAGAGGTGGTACTGGCGCCGGTAAGACAACATCGGATGGCGGTGGCGCAGCTTGCGGCAAGGCGGGTGCGGCAGGCGCGGTGGGTTCGCTGACGGCCGCGCTGGGCGGCGGCGCCGCGGTGTTTTGTGTCACCGCCGAATCGTTGCTGCTAGGTTTATCGGGCTTCGGCGTATCGATGTCCAAGCCTTCGCTGACCACGACCAACTCGATACTGAGCGGCTCGGGTTTGGGACCGTGCGTCAGGTACCACGTCACGGCGCCGCCCATCACCGCCACATGCAAAGTTATCGACAGCACGATCGCCAACATCGGCTTGCGCGCGACGCTGGCCACTACTTTGGCTTGCCCGCCCAGATCGGTCACAGCGCGCGCCACGGCAGGACGTAATGCTCGCCTTGCGCCGTGCCGCTTAACGCGGCGATGCCGAAGCCTTGCGCCAGATTGGCGTCACTTAGCACCTCTTGGGGCGCACCAATCGCCAGCAACGCGCCATCGACCAACAGCGCCAGGCGTTGGCAAAACCGCGCCGCCAAGGCCAAATTGTGCAGCACCACAACCACCGCCATGCCGGCTTGTGCTTGGTTGCGCAGCATGTGCATCACGCCCAATTGATGGCCCGGATCGAGTGCCGCCACCGGTTCGTCGGCCAGCAGCACCTTAGGCTCGCCGGCCAGCGCGCGCGCCAGCAACACCCGCGCCCGCTCGCCGCTCGACAGCGCATCGATCGAGCGGATCGCAAAATCCGTGGCATCGGTCGCGGCCAAAGCGCGGTCGATCGCGCCTTCGTCTTGTTTGTTTAATTTTGCCGACCCCAAGGGATATAGCGGCCGGTGCGGAAGCCGGCCCAACGCCACCAGGTCGCGCGAAGCGATCGGCCAGGCGCCGCTGCCGCTTTGTTCGAGATAGGCGATGCGCTGCGCGCGTTGGCGCGGCGGCATGTCCGTCAGCTTCGTGCCATCGAATGTCACGGCGCCACTCTGGATCGACTGCAGCCCGGCTAGGGCGCGCAGCAAGGTGGTTTTGCCCGCGCCGTTGCGGCCCAAGATGCCCAACACCTGGCCGGGCTTGATGCCGAGCGACACGTCGCGCAGCACCACGCGCTGACCGCGTGCGATGGTGACGCGATCGGCGGCGAGCAGGCTCATGTCCCGCCTCGCATATCGCTGCGTGGTCCGCGCAGCACCAGCCAAAAGAAGAACGGCGCACCGACCAATGCCGTGGCCACGCCCAAGCGCAGCTCGGTATCGCCGCCCAGAAAGCGCACCGCGATATCCGCCGTCAAGGTCAATATTCCGCCGCCCAACCATGATGCGGCCAAGAGTGGCGCCGGACGATGGCCGAAAAATGGCCGCAGCAAATGCGGCACGATCAAGCCGACGAAGCCGATGGCGCCGCTCACCGCCACGCCGGCGCCGACCGCCAGCGCCGCGCCGACGACCACGCGCAAGCGCAAGGACCGCAGGCCAATGCCCAGGCTGTGGGCGGTGTCTTCACCCAAGGTCAAGGCTTCGAGCGAACGCGCGCCGCTCAACATCAGCACCCAGCCCACTGCCATGAACGGCAGTGCTAACGCGACGTGCTGCAGGCTGCGATCCGCCAGCGAGCCCATCAGCCAGAACACGATCTCGACCACGGCATAGGGATTAGGCGACAAATTCAACGCCAATGCGGTGAGCGCGCCCGCCAGCGCGGCCAGCGCCACGCCGGCCAGCAGGATGGTAGCCAGGCGCGGATCGCGCAGCGCCAGTAATTGCAGCAGGGCGATCGCCACTAAGGCGCCGGCAATGCCGCCCAGCGGCAACGCCATAGGCAGTGCCAGCGACGCGCCGCTATAGAAAACCAGTACCGCACCCCACGCCGCGCAGCCCGACACGCCGATCACGCCGGGCTCGGCCAGCGGATTGCGGAACAGGCCCTGCAATGCGGCGCCGGCCAAGCCCAAGCTCGACCCCACCAGCAAACCGAGCAACGCGCGCGGCAGGCGCAATTCGACCAACACCAGCCTGGCTGCGGCATCGCCGCGCCAAGCGGCGAACGGCAGATCGAGCGTCAATCCCGCGGGGCCAGTCAACAGCGACACGATGAACAGCATCAAACACAGCGCGGTCAACGCCAACCATACGGGCTTGAAAGAGCGCGTCATTGCGCCACCCTTGCCCGTGCCAACAACTCGGCAGCCGCCGCCACGCTCAAGCCCGCGCATAGCCAGTAGCGGCGCGGCACTTCGATGCGTGCTTGCGGCGGAAAGCGGTCTTTCAGCGCCGGATGCGACAGGAATTGCTGCGCCATCGAGCGCTGATCGCCGCCGCCCTCTTCGATCACCAGAATATCGGGCGGGTTGGCGATCAGGCTTTCCAGCGACAGCCGCGCATAGCCGGCCACGCCGTCCCGCGCTGCCAGATTGTCGAAGCCGGCCAGAGCCAAAATCGCATCGGCCAAAGAATCGCGGCCAAAAGCATAGCCGTTGGGCTGATAGATCGCGGCCGTCGGCCTGCGCCCCGCCGTCATCGGCAACGCGGCCAAGCGTGCGTCCAGCGTGGCGATCAGCGCCTTGCCGCGCTCCACCTCGCCCATCGCCAAGGCGACATCGGCGATCTGTTGGCGCGTTGCGGCGATGCTTTGCGGCGATTCGATTTCCACCACGCGATAGCCCAGGCGACGCAAACCATCGGTGGTGCTGCGCGAGGCATAACGATGTGCCAGCACCAGATCGGGTTTGAGCGCCACGATCTGTTCCAGCATGCCGCGATTGACGAAAATGCCCCGCGCCTGTTCGGCCACGGTCGATAGGCTGGGGTCATTGGCCAGGAAGCTGACCGAGACAACCTTATCGCGGTCGGCCAATTGCAGCGCCAACTCGTCGGTGCAGAGATTGAGCGAGACGATACGCTGTGCTGGCTCCGCCTTAGCCGCCGGCGCAAGTATAACGACCGCAGCGAATAAGCTCGCCGCCGTCGTCACCAATCGCCATGAGATCGATCGTCTCAATATTTCACGCGCACGCCTGCATAACCGGCCAGCCCGGGATGGGCAAAACCCAACGGGTCTTCTTGGTTGGTGTCGAACAAATTTTCGACGCGGCCATAAAGTTCGACGCTTTGCAGCACTTTATACGACGCCGTCAGCGCCGCCAAAGTATAGCTGCGATTGGTGGTCGGTCCGAAGCTGACTGGATCGACGTCGCGTTGCGCGCCCTTCCAGGCCACGGTCAGGCCCAAAGTCAGCTTGTCGAGCGGCTCAACCGTGGCGTTGAAATTGATCGAATGCTTGGGCCGGCGCGCCAGCGGCTGATGCGTGATTAAATTCTGGGTGAGCGTCCAGGTATGGTTCAAGCGCAGTTGCAGCCACTCGGTCGGCCGCATGGCGATGAAGCTTTCCAGCCCATAAGTACGCGCCCGGCCGACATTGACCACCGTGGTGAAAAACGCATCGCTATCGATCAGGTTCTTGATGTCGTTCCAGAAGAAAGTCGAGCCGAAATTGACGCGTCGGTCGGCGATGGATTGTTCGAAGCCTGCATCGAAGCCCAGGCTTTTCTCTGGCTTTAGGATGGGATTGCCAGTGAAGAACGGCGGAATGCTGCCGAACAACTGGAACAGATCGGGCGCCCGATAGGCGCTGCCGATCGAGGCTTTCAGCTTGGTATCGGTTGCGCGGATCAGATAGGCCGCGCCGAAGCTGAACGTGGGATGGGTGCCGAAGGAGGAGTTGCGATCGAGCCGCGCCGCCGCGGTCAGGAACAGGCTATCGAACAAGGTGAGGTGATGTTGCATGTAAGCGCCCACGGTGCCGACATGCGAGCCGACGCGAAAGCCATCGTTATTGCTATCCTGCCAATCCTTTTCCGCCTCGATGCCGAAGCTGACACGATAAATCTTGGAGAACTCGATGTCGTTCTGCCAATCCGCCTTCAGGCGTCGGCCGATATTCTCGGTGCGCAAGGTGAACGGGAATGGATTGACCGGATCGGGATCGTCGCTGTCGTGACGTTCGATGCGCACATAGCCCAAGCCGAAGGTCTGCTTCCACTTGCCGTCCCACAAGTAAAGCTCGCCCACCACGCGGCCGTAAAACTGGCTGGTGCGCTCGCGCGAATTCGGATCTTCGATCTGCAAATTGTCGTATTGGCTCTTGGTCGCGACGTAGCGGGCAAACAACGACACGTCGAAATTCTCGGTCACCGCCGCACCCAGCCGCGCGTTGAAGGTCAGGTTGCGGTATGCATCGTTTTCCGCTGCCACACTGGGCGCACGAAACCGACGCGGTGCCACGTCCCCGCCGTCGCTGTTCAGGCTGGACGCGCCTACATTGAAATCGAATTTGCCGACCTGGCCCTGGAATGCGGCGGCCGACGCCAAGGTATTGAACGAGCCGCCCTCGATCGTGGCGAAGCCGCTGGGGGCGCCTTGGCCCTTGCGGGTAATGACGTTGATCACGCCACCATAGGCATCGGCGCCGTACAGTGTGCTGAGCGGCCCGCGCACCACCTCCACCCGGTCGATGGTCTCGGCCAACAGATGCGAAAAATTGAACGTGCTGCCCGAGGCGCTGGGATCATTGGCGCGCAAGCCGTCGATCAGTACCAAGGTGCCGTTGGCGTTGGCGCCACGGATAAACACCGAACTGCCTTTGCC
>JBBSNV010000117.1:0-6659 GCA_038260375.1 Reyranellales bacterium | reverse complement strand
GGCGAGCGCAAGGAACGCACCGAGTGGCACCGCGTGGTGATCTTCAACGAGCGGCTGGCCGAAGTGGCGCAGAAATACCTGAAGAAGGGCGCCAAGGTTTATCTCGAAGGCCAATTGCAGACGCGCAAATGGACCGACAAGGACGGCGCCGAGAAATACACCACCGAAGTCGTGGTGCCGCGTTTCAACGGCACCTTGACCATGCTCGATGGCCGCAGTGGCGGCGGCGGGGGTGGCGATGCCGGCGGTGGCGATTACGGCGGCGGTATGGATGATAGTGGCGGCTCGGCCCCGGCGCCGACGCGCGGCGGCAAGGGTTCCGACCTGGACGACGATATTCCGTTCTGATCTCCCGCATAGGATTCCCCGCTCGTGCGCGTCTTGCTGCTGGGCGGCTCGGGCGCGTTCGGCACGCGGCTGGCCCGCTTGTTGGCCAGTGACGTCAAACTCGACATCGTCATTGCCGGCCGCGATCCGGCCAAGGCCCAGCGCGTGGCCAGCGAAGTCGCGCGTGAAGGTGGTGCGACGATCTCCACCATCGCTTGCGATATCGATGCCGATCTAGCGCCGACGCTCGATCGAGTGCGGCCGCAGATCGTGGTGCATGCGGCGGGCCCGTTCCAAGGCCAGGACTATCGCGTCGCCCAAGCTTGCATCGCCCGTAGCATCAATTATATCGATCTATCCGATGGCCGCGCCTTTGTCGCTGGCATCGCCACGCTCGATCAAGCCGCGCGTGATGCAAATGTGTTCGTCATCAGCGGCGCCAGCACGGTGCCGGCGTTGTCCGCTGCAGTCGTCGATGCCGCGCGCGAAAAATTCGGCGCCATTGATTCGATTGATATCGCCATCTGCCCCGGGAATCGCGCGCCGCGCGGTCAGGCCGTTGTAGAAGCGATCCTCGATTATGTCGGCAAGCCCATTCCCGTGGGTAACGGGCAGCGCATCGGTTGGCAGGGTTTGCGGCGTGTGACAATCCCCGGCGTCGGGACGCGCTGGGCGTCGGATTGCGACCTGCCCGACACCGCGTTGTTTGGCGCGCGCTATGGTGCAACGAATATTCGCGGCAGCGCCGGGTTGGAGCTGTCGTTGTTGCATTTGGGCTTGTGGCTGCTGTCCTGGCCGGTGCGCTGGGGCTGGATCAAGAGCCTGCGGCCATGGGCGAAGTTTCTGCTGCGCATCGCGCGCTGGTCCGAACGCCGCGGTAGCGATCGCGGCGGCATGCGCGTGATGATCGCCGGCAAGGACCGCAACGGCGCAAAACTGACGCATGAGTGGAGCCTGTTCGCTGAAGCGGGCGAGGGGCCGTTCGTGCCGGTGCTGGCGGCGGCCAGTTTGGTGCGCCGCGCCGCCTCCGGCGAAACGATCGCGCCGGGCGCTCGGCCGTGCCTGGGCGATGTGTCGTTGGCGCAATTCCAAACCATCATGACGGATTTACCGATTGCTACGGGCTGGTCGGAAGATGCGCATGACCATCGCCCGTCGCTCTATCGCCGCGTGCTGAGCACACGCTACGACGTCATGCCTGAAGCGCTGCGCGTATTGCATGACATGAACAACGGCGAGGCAACGGGTCGCGCCGAGATCGACGGTGCGGCCACCGCGCTGGGCGGGTTGATTGCGCGCCTGTTCGGTTTTCCCCGCAGCGCGGAGTATGTGCCGGTCGATGTGCGTTTCACCTCCCGTCACGGCCGTGAGGCTTGGCACCGTGATTTCGCCGGCCATCGCTTCAAGTCGGTGCAGCATATGGGGGCGGGACGTTGGGCCGGTCTGCTGGTCGAGCGCTTCGGGCCGGTTGCTTTTGCCATGCGCGTGCCGGTCTCGCCGCAAGGTCTCGATCTTCAGATCGTCGCCGGCACGTTCTTGGGCATGCCCCTGCCGCGCTTTGCCATTCCGGTGATTGTGGCCGGCGAAAGCAGCGATGAACAAAGCCGCTTCGTGTTCGACGTCGAGATCGGCTTGCGTCTGATCGGTCGGCTGGTGCGCTATCGCGGCTGGCTGGTGCCTACAACGAAGCGCGACGCCAGTGCTGGCTCCGGCACCATGCAGGCATCGTAGCGGCCGAACATTTTGTAGCGGCTGCGCGCCATCCGATCGTACAGCCAGTCTAGCAACGCGCGCGGCAACAGGCTGGCCACCGCGCCCAAACCGCGCCACGGCTGACGCAGGCGTTGGGCCAATCGCAACACCGCGGCCGATTTGACGTAAGCGCGGTCGTCGGCCAGCACGACCAAAGTTTCGTAAAAATCGTTGGGCAAGCCCAGCGCCTTGAACACCGCTTGGCCAATATCGGATTGCGCCGGCGCAAATCTCAGCGCGGTATCTCGTTCCCGTTGAAGGGTGAAGCGCACCGTGCGACTGCACAGCACGCACACGCCGTCGAACACGAATAGCGGTTGCGGCAGTGCGCGCAAAGCCGTTGGCAAAGCGAGGGGACGAGGGAGTGCCATGGCCCAAACGTGGCACGTCGCAACGCGTGCGACGAGACGCAAATCGCCGCTGCCCTGCAGAGAAATTCACAAGGATTTAAGGGGCTTAGAAAGGTAAAGCAGTTTACCTCGAGCAGCGGCGAGGCTATGTTCGGCGACTGCTTTTGGGAGCGGGTCGGGGAGCTTTTCGATCGATCACGCCGAGCCCGGATGACGACGAAGAATCGGGAAAGAGCGATGCGCGCCGCTGGTCGGATTGTGTTCGTGCTGATGCCGTTGGTGCTGTTGCTGGCGCTGGCCGCCTTCTTGACGGTGCGCTTCAACGACAATCTGCGCAACGATCGCGCTCAGATCCAGCACACCTACGGCACCATCGATGCCGCGCAGGACGTGCTCAACGCCATACAGGCGGCCGAGACGGGTCAGCGCGGCTATATCCTCACCCAACGGCTCAGCTATTTGGAGCCTTACAATACGGCGCTCGCCACGCTCAACCAAAGCCTCGACCGATTGACATCGCGACTGACCGCCACGCCGACCCAACAGCGGCGGGGCGGTACGCTGCAGCAGCTGATCACGGAAAAACTGCATGGGATGCAGGCCACCATCGATGTGGCGCAAAGCCAGGGCTTCGAGGCCGCGCGCGAATTGGTGCTTACCGATTCGGGCAAGACCGTCATGGACGGCATCCGCGCCGTCATTGCCGAGATCAAGGCCGAGGAAACAGCCAACTTGAGCAATCGACTGGGCGATACCGACGAATCGCAGCGGCGCGTCCTGATCGTGGCGATCGGCGGCACGGTGCTGGGCCTGCTGGTGGTGCTGATCGGCGCTGCGGTGTTGATCTTCAGCAATTTGCGCCTGCGCCGCGTCGAACGCGGCCTAGAGCGCCAGAGCGTCTTGCTGCAAGCCACATTGGACAACATCCGCGACGGCATCGCCTTCTTCAATCCGTCGGGCCGGCTGTCCGTTTTCAATCGCAATTTTTTCAGTCTGCTGGAGTTTCCTTACGATCTGGCGGTGCCCGGCACTAGTTTGAAATCGCTCTATAGCGTCGAAGCGGGCCGGCCGCAGCGCGCGCTCGATAACCTGCCGGCTTTGCCCGCCCCGGTCGGCACGCCGCCGGCGCCGTTCCAGATCACGGTCGGCGCCTGCGAAATCGAAGTGCTACGCGATATCATGCCTGACGGCTCTTTGTTGATTTCCTGCGAAGACGTCACCCGCCGCAGCCACGCCGAGACCATCATCCGCCAGTCGCAGAAACTGGAAGCCATCGGTCAACTGACCGGCGGCGTGGCGCATGATTTCAACAATCTGTTGCAGGTGATCGGCAGCAATCTCGATCTGCTGTCGCAGGATTTTAAAGGCGACGAGCGCACCACGCGCCGACTGCAAGGGGCGATCGCCGGCACCGAACGCGGCGCACGCCTGACGCGCCAGCTGCTGGCCTTTGCCCGCCGCCAGCCGCTCGATCCCAAGCCGATCGATTTGGGCAAGTTGGTGCGCGGCATGACTGAATTGCTAAAGCGGTCGCTGGGCGAGCGCGTCGAGGTCGAAACCGCGGTGGGAGGCGGCCTGTGGACCGCGCTGGCCGATGTCAGCCAGGTCGAAAACGCGGTGCTGAACCTGGCGATCAACGCGCGCGATGCCATGTCGGAGGGCGGCAAGCTGACCATCGAGGTGGCCAACGCCTTCCTCGACGAAGTCTATGCCGCGGAGCATATCGAGGTGCGGCCCGGCCAATACGTCATGCTGGCGGTCAGCGACACCGGCATCGGCATGGCGCCCGAAGTAGTCAGCCGCGCCTTCGAGCCGTTCTTTACCACCAAACCGGAAGGCGCCGGCACCGGGCTGGGCTTGAGCCAAGTCTATGGCTACGTCAAGCAATCGGGCGGCCATGTGAAAATTTACAGCGAGCGGAGCCACGGCACGACCATCAAGCTCTATCTGCCGCGCACCAAGCTGGCCGAGGCGGTCGATGTCGGGCCGTTGTCGCGCGCGCAGCATGGCGACGGCGAAACCGTGCTGGTGGTCGAGGATGACGCCGCGGTGCGCAGTGGCGTGGTCGATATGCTGGGCGGCTGGGGCTATCGCGTGCTGCAGGCGGAAAATGCCGACGCGGCGCTGGCGGTGATGGCCAGCGGCACATCGGTCGATCTGCTGTTCACCGATGTGGTGATGCCGGGCCATATCAAGACCCGCGACTTCGTGCGCGAGGCGCAGACGCGCCAGCCCAACATGGCCGTGCTGTTCACCTCGGGCTACACCGAGAACGCCATCATCCATGACGGCCGGCTCGACGAGGGCGTGTTGCTGTTGAGCAAGCCGTATCGCCAGGACGATCTGGCGCGCAAGATTCGCACCGCGCTGAGCAAGCGCCCAAGCGTAACGCCGCGTGGCACGGCGGATGCGACCCCGACCCTGCTTCCGAGCAAGCCCGCTAAGGCCGCCGCACCCAAGCCGGCGCCAAGCCGAGCCACCATGCTGGTGGTGGAGGACGATGCGTTGATCCGGCTCAGCACCGGCGAATTCCTCCGTGATTGCGGTTACGAAGTACTGGAAGCGGGCAATGGCGATGCCGCGCTGGCGCTGCTGGCGTCGCACAACGTGGCGGTGCTGCTGACCGATTACGGCCTGCCCGGCATGGATGGCGGCGAGCTGCTGCGACAGGCGCGCACCAAGCATCCCAATTTGCCCGCCATCTTGATCACCGGCCGCTCGCGCGAGGCGATGGAAGCCACCGGCCTGTTGTCGGACCAGGTGCTGGTATTGGAAAAGCCGTACGAGCTCGACGTGCTGCGCCGCATGGTGGAAGGGCTGCGCGGGAGTTCATAAACCCCTTGGGAATCGAACCTCCGGCCGGGCGGATTCCACGGCTTTCGCGCTTTGCAGCATCGCGCTGTGGATGATGCGTCAGCCAGCTGAATATACCTTTCAGAACAAAGCGTTACATGCCGCATCGCAGTGCCGAAAGAGATAGCGGCACCAGGTCGATTTTGCTACCGTCCGCGAGTCATTTTTCCGGCGCGTGCCAAGCTATCTGCACCGCTTCGTTCAGCAAAAAGTTCAGGCATTGACCGATACACCCGTCGACGACGCTCCCCCGCCCGCCCAGCCGCACGACATCTCGCCGATAACCATCGAAGAGGAGATGAAGCGCTCGTATCTCGATTACGCCATGAGCGTGATCGTGAGCCGGGCGCTGCCCGATGTGCGCGACGGCTTGAAGCCGGTGCAGCGGCGCATCTTGTTCTCGATGAAGGAATCGGGTTTCGACTCGAGCCACGCCTTTCGCAAATCCGCCCGCATCGTCGGCGAGGTGATGGGCAAATATCATCCGCACGGCGATTCGGCGATTTACGACGCCATGGTGCGTCTGGCGCAGGATTTCTCGATGCGCCTGCAATTGATCGCGGGCCAAGGCAATTTCGGCTCGATGGACGGCGATCCGCCGGCGGCGATGCGCTACACCGAAGCGCGCCTGGCCAAGTCGGCAGAAGCGCTGCTCGAAGACATCGACAAAGAGACGGTCGATTTCCAGTCCAACTACGACGACACCACGCACGAGCCGACCGTGCTGCCGGCGCGTTTCCCCAATTTGCTGGTCAACGGCGCGGGTGGCATCGCCGTCGGCATGGCGACCAACATCCCGCCGCATAACCTGGGCGAGATCATCGACGCCTGCTGCGCGCTGATCGACAGGCCCGACACCACGATCGCGCAACTCGCCGAATTGGTGCCGGGGCCGGACTTTCCGACCGGCGGGATCATCTTGGGTCGCAACGGCATCCGCTCCGGCTTCGAGCTGGGGCGCGGCTCGATCATGATCCGCGCGCGCACCCATGTCGAAGAAAGCCGGGTCGGGCGCGAAGCCATCATCGTCACCGAGATTCCTTATCAGGAGAACAAATCGCGCCTGCTGGAGCGCATCGCCGAAGTGGTGCGCGACAAAAAGGTCGAGGGCATCTCCGAGTTGCGCGACGAGAGCGACCGCGACGGCGTGCGCGTGGTGATCGAGCTGAAGCGCGACGCCATGGCCGACATCGTGCTGAACCAGCTTTACAAGTTCACGCCCTTGCAGACGTCGTTTGGCGTCAACGCGCTGGCCTTGTCGGGCGGCCGCCCGATCATGATGAACTTGAAGGAAATGCTGGAAGCGTTCATCCGCTTCCGCGAAGAAGTCATCACGCGGCGTACCAAGTTCGAGCTGCGCAAGGCGCGCGACCGCGC
>JBBSNV010000116.1:0-6717 GCA_038260375.1 Reyranellales bacterium | reverse complement strand
CATCATCGCTGGACCCACCGCCTCGGGCAAGTCGGGCTTGGCACTGGCCGTGGCGCGAGAGTTTTCCGGCAGCGTGATCAACGCCGATTCGATGCAGCTTTATGCCGAGCTGCCGATCCTGACCGCCCAACCCAGCGCCGCCGAGCAAGTCCAAGCGCCGCATCGTCTCTACGGCGTGCTGCGCGCCGGCGACCCTTCAAGTGCGGGACGCTGGCGCACGATGGCGGTGGCGGCGATCGACCAAGCGTTGCAGGCCGGCCGCTTGCCGATCGTGGTCGGCGGCACCGGTCTCTATATCCGCAGCCTGCTCGAGGGCCTGTCGCCGATCCCCGATATTCCGGCCGAGGCTCGCCAGGAAGCGGGCCGGTTATGGGCCGAGTTGGGCGCAGCGAAGTTTCGCGAGCGATTGGCCGAGCGCGATCCCCAGATCGTGGCGCGGCTCGAGCCATCCGACCGCCAGCGCCATATCCGCGCCTATGAAGTGCTTGCCGCCACTGGCACCGCGTTGTCGCAGTGGCAGAAGCTGCCCGCCGAAGGTCCGCCGCCTGGTTTGGCGTTCAGCACCATCGTGGTGCTGCCGCCGCGCGAGGTTTTGCGCCAGGCCATTGCCAGGAGGTTCGCCGCCATGGTCGAAGCCGGCGCCCTGGAAGAGGTGGCGACGGCGGCTGCCAACGAATCGGGGCGCTCTCTGTTACAGAAAGTGCTGGGCGGCACCGCCCTGAGCACCCATCTGGATGGGGATATGACGCTGGATCAGGCGGTTAGCCTGGCGGTGACGGCCACCAATCAGTACGCCAAGCGCCAGCACACTTGGTTGAGGCATCAGATAATTGCCGATCTGCTATTCGAAAAACAACTTTCGGAACAAAATTTGCCCGAAATCTTATCGTTTATTCGCCAATCGCGGTTGACCGCCTGATATTCTGCGTCTAATGTCCGCCCCTTCGCGGCAAAAACGCGGTTTTGCGCGGTTTTTCGCGCTTTGAAATTGGAGGAGTGGGCATCAAATGGCCGAGGACACGACCAACGGCGCCGATCTGGTGATCAAATGCTTGATCGACCAGGACGTCGATGTCGTCTTCGGTTATCCCGGTGGCGCCGTCCTGCCGATCTACGATTCGCTGTTCAAGCAGAACCGGCTGCGCCACATCCTAGTGCGCCACGAGCAAGCCGCGGTGCATTCGGCCGAAGGCTATGCGCGTTCGACCGGCAAAGTCGGCGTGGTGCTGGTGACCTCCGGTCCCGGCGCCACCAATGCTGTGACCGGCCTGACCGACGCGCTGATGGATTCGATCCCGATCGTGTGCCTGACGGGCCAGGTGCCGACCCATCTGATCGGCAACGACGCCTTCCAGGAAGCCGACACCACCGGCATCACGCGGCCCTGCACCAAACACAATTATTTGGTGAAGAACATCGAGGATTTGCCGCGCATCATGCACGAGGCGTTCTACGTGGCGCGCTCGGGCCGGCCGGGTCCGGTGGTGGTCGATCTGCCGAAGGACATCTTGATGACCATCGGCAAATACAATTCCAGCCCCAAGCTGCAGCACAAATCCTACAAGCCACAGGTCAAGGGCGATCTGAAGAAGATCGAGCAGGCGGTCGAGATCATGGCCAAAGCCAAACGCCCGATCTTCTATGCCGGCGGCGGCGTGATCAATTCCGGCCCCAAGGCGGCGCAGCTGTTGGCGCAGCTGGTCAAGCTGACCGGCTTTCCCATCACCAACACTTTGATGGGCTTGGGCGCTTACCCGGCATCGGATCAACAATTCCTTGGCATGTTGGGCATGCACGGCACCTACGAAGCCAACATGGCGATGCATGGTTGCGACGTGATGATCAATATCGGCGCGCGCTTTGACGATCGCGTCACCGGCAAGCTGTCCGAGTTCTCGCCCGGCTCGACCAAGATCCATGTCGATATCGATGCCTCGTCGATCAACAAGAACGTGCGGGTCGATCTCGGCATCGTGGGCGATGCGGGTCATGTGCTGGAAGACATGATCAAGGTGTGGAAGGCGCGCCAACTGCGCCCCGACGCCAAGGCGCTGAAGGCGTGGTGGGAGCAGATCGCCGAATGGCGTTCGCGCGAATGCCTGCGCTATCGCGCCGCCGACGGCATCATCAAGCCGCAATACGCTTTGGAACGGCTCTATGCCGCGACCAAGGACCGCAACACCATCATCACCACTGAGGTGGGCCAGCACCAGATGTGGGCGGCCCAGTTCATGAAGTTCGAGAAGCCCAACCAGTGGCTGACCTCGGGCGGCTTAGGCACCATGGGCTATGGATTGCCCGCGGCGATCGGCGCGCAAATCGCGCATCCCGATGCGCTGGTGATCGACGTGGCGGGCGAGGCCTCGATCCTGATGAACATTCAAGAGATGTCCACGGCGTGCCAATACCGCCTGCCGGTCAAGGTGTTCATCTTGAACAACCAGTACATGGGCATGGTGCGGCAGTGGCAGGAGTTGCTGCATGGCGGGCGCTACTCGGAAAGCTATTCCGAGGCGGTGCCCGATTTCGTCAAGCTGGCCGATGCCTTCGGCGCGGTGGGCTTGCGGTGCACCAAGCCCGAGGACGTCGATGCCGTCATTAAAGAGATGATCGACACGCCCAAGGCGGTGATCGTCGACATGGCGGTCGATCCCAAGGAAAACTGCTTCCCGATGATTCCGTCTGGTGCCGCACATAACGACATGCTGCTGGGGCCGGACGACGAGGTGCGCAAGCCGGTTTCCGAAGAAGGCATGGTTCTGGTCTAATTCAAAACTGCGCGAGCCGCGGCCGTTTGACCGCGAGCGCGGTCAGGTAGGGGAATTCTTGTGGCAAACGACAATATCGAACGGCACACCATTGCCGTGCTGGTGGATAACGAGGCGGGCATTCTGGCCCGCGTGACCGGCCTGTTTTCCGGCCGCGGCTACAACATCGAAAGCCTGACCGTGGCCGAGGTCGATGCCAAGCAGGCGCTGTCGCGCATCACGGTCGTGACCAGTGGCACGCCGATGGTGATCGAGCAGATCAAGGCGCAGATGGAGCGCCTGGTGCCGGTGCATAAGGTCAACGATCTCACCGTGGAAGGCCCGCATGTCGAGCGCGAGTTGGCGTTGGTCAAGGTCGACTGCACCGGCGACAAGCGCGTCGAGTCGCTGCGCATCGCCGAAATCTTCCGCGCCAAGGTGGTCGATACCACCAACACTTCTTTTATGTTCGAAGCGACCGGCTCGACCGACAAGATCGACGTCTTCGTCAAGTTGATGGAGCCGTTGGGTCTGGCCGACGTGTGCCGAACCGGCGTCGTCGCCATGACCCGCGGCCCCGACAAGCTGTAGGCGCAGGGTAAAGAGATTGCATGGAATATTTCCTGCCCTTGTTGAGCTTTGCGTTGGTCCATGTGCTGGCGGTGGCCAGTCCCGGCCCGAGCTTCCTGTTCATCAGCCACACCGCCGCCACGCGCAGCCGAGGTGCCGGCGTGGTGGCGTCGTTTGCCATGGGTTGGGGCGGCTTGATCTGGGCCGCCGCCGCGCTGTTCGGCCTGCAGGCTTTGCTGATGCAGTTCGTCTGGCTGGAGATAGCGGTGCGGCTGGCCGGTGCCGCTTACCTGATATATCTGGGCGTTCGTTTGATGCTGTCGCGGCGCGACGCCAACCCGATCGATGCCCCCTTGGCCGCGCCGGTCGAGTCCGGCAGTGCTGCCAAGCTGTTCGGCAATGCCTTGCTGCTGCAGCTATCCAACCCCAAGGTGATCGTGTTTTTCGGCAGCATTTTTGCGGTTTTGCTGCCGACCGGTGCGCCCGCCTGGGTCGGTTATGCCGCGCTGGCTATCGTTTTCGTCAACGAGTTCTGGTGGTATTCCTTGGTTTCGGTCGTGTTCTCGACCGGGCCGGCGCGCCGCTTCTTCGACCGTTGGAAAATTTGGATCAACCGCGTCGCTGGCGGCGTGCTCGCGCTGTTGGGTATTCGTCTGGCTCTGTTGGTTCGGTGAGATTTTATCGGAGGATGTGAAAATGAGAGTCTATTACGATCGCGATGCCGACGTGAATTTGATCAAGGGCAAGAAAGTCCTGATCGTCGGCTATGGCAGCCAAGGCCATGCCCATGCCCAGAATCTGCGCGACAGCGGCGTCAAGGACGTGCGCATCGCCTTGAAGGCGGGTTCGGCCACGATCAAGAAAGCCGAAGAAGCCAAGTTCACCGTCATGACCCCGGCCGAAGGCGCCAAATGGGCCGACGTGGTGATGGTGCTGACGCCAGACGAATTGCAGGGCGACCTCTACCGCAACGATTTGGACCCCAACATGAAGCAGGGCACCGCGCTGGCCTTCGCACACGGCTTGAACGTGCATTTCAATTTGCTCGATCCGCGGCCCGATCTCGACGTGTTCATGATCGCGCCCAAGGGTCCCGGCCACACCGTGCGCTCCGAATACCAGCGTGGCGGCGGCGTGCCCTGCCTCGTGGCGGTGGCGCAGAATCCCTCGGGAAATGCGCAGGAAATCGCGCTTTCTTATGCCTCGGCGATCGGCGGCGGCCGGGCCGGCGTGATCGAAACCAACTTCCGCGAGGAATGCGAAACCGATCTGTTCGGCGAGCAAGTCGTGCTGTGCGGCGGCTTGGTCGAGCTGATCAAGGCGGGCTACGAGACTTTGGTCGAAGCGGGCTATGCGCCGGAGATGGCGTATTTCGAATGCTTGCACGAAGTGAAGCTGATCGTCGATTTGATCTATGAAGGCGGCATCGCCAACATGAATTACTCGATCTCCAACACCGCCGAATACGGCGAGTACAAGAGCGGCCCGCGCATCGTCACGCCCGAAGTGAAGGCGGAGATGAAGCGCGTGCTCAACGACATTCAGTCCGGCGCCTTCGCGCGCGATTGGATGTTGGAGAACCGGGTCAACCAGGCTTCGTTCAAAGCCATGCGCAAGCGCATGTCCGAACATCCGATCGAGCAGGTCGGCGAGAAGCTGCGTGCCATGATGCCTTGGATCAAGCAAAAGGCGCTGGTCGACAAGACGCGCAACTAACTTCAGGCCATACCAAGCGGCGGCGAAGCTCCTCGCCGCCGCTTTCTTTTGTGAAATCACTTGATCAAACGCCTCGCCCCGCTTTAGCGGGGAGAGGGAGGGGCCCATCGCGCGTGCGCAAGATGGTGGCGGTTGCGCACAAATAATAAGCGCGATGGGAGGGTGAGGGGCTTCGCTCGACAAAGGTCTCGTCGCTTGCCACTCTTGCTTCATGCGCAGTTCTAACGAAAAGGCAAAAATCCGATCAAAGCTTTTGCGACGCGATGCGACTGATGTCGAAAGGCGTTTGTGGCCGGTGCTGTGCAATCGGCAAATTGAAGGACGGAAATTCGTTCGACAGATGCCGATCGGCTGCGGTCTGGAATATCGATGTCATTGAAAACACCGGCGGTGTCGTGGAGACGATCATCGCTGCGCTACTGCAGTTACCGATGGAGAACCATGCCCCTCACCCTCCCGTCGCCAGCGCGACGGGCCCCTCCCTCTCCCCGCTGAAGCGGGGCGCGGTGTGCTTAGGTCCTAAATTGGCCGGACCACAACCGGTTGTGGCTGTAAAGCCACAAAACCCAAGAAAAATCGTTGCGAGCCAGGGGTTGAAAGGATAGAAATGGCCGCAGGTTAGAGCCTGTCGTTGCGGTGAAAGCCGCAGGCGGGGGCGCTAACCCGAGATGCCATTGCAGAATCCTCGGGCAGAGGCTTGATGCAATTGCATAAACCGGTCCGAACGACGGTCATGGCGCTGTCGGCGGCGGGTCCCCAACCGGATCGCGGCCGCTCTGTGGATAAGCCCATGCCGTTTTGAGCGCGGACCAAGCTTTGGGGTCCTTCGGCAATCGAGCCGAGCGGGGCGAGACATGCGGACCGCGACAGCGCAGCGCAACAGTTTGGCCGGCGGCATGGCATGGCCAGCCGCGTCGAATGGTTTGCGCGCCATGTCAACGGCGAGCGTGGCGGCCGCGCTCTAGTTACTCACGCGTATCGGCCGGCACCTTGGCATTCCCAGGGGCCGGCGGGGCAAAAAAGGAAAGCAACGTTAATCAATGTTTTCGCGTCTGATGGGCTGGATGTCGGCCGACATGGCGATCGATCTGGGCACGGCCAACACCGTGGTTTACGTCAAGGGCCGCGGCATCGTGCTGAACGAGCCGTCGGTGGTGGCCATCGCCAACGTCAAAGGCCGCAAGCACGTCCTGGCGGTGGGCGACGAGGCCAAGCTGATGCTGGGCCGCACGCCGGGCAACATTGAAGCCATCCGCCCCTTGCGCGACGGCGTGATCGCCGATTTCGAAGTGGCGGAGGAAATGATCAAGCAGTTCATCCGCAAGGTGCACAACCGCCGTTCCTTCGCCAGCCCGCAGATCGTGGTGTGCGTGCCCTCGGGTTCGACCGCGGTCGAGCGTCGCGCCATTCAAGATTCGGCCGAAAGCGCCGGCGCCCGCCGCGTCTATCTGATCGAGGAGCCGATGGCTGCCGCGATCGGCGCCGGATTGCCGGTGGCCGAACCGACCGGCTCGATGGTGGTCGATATCGGCGGCGGCACGACCGAGGTTGCCGTGCTGTCGTTGGGCGGCATCGTCTATTCGCGCAGCGTGCGCGTGGGCGGCGACAAGATGGACGAGGCGATCATCGCCTATATCCGCCGCAACCATAATCTGCTGGTCGGCGAATCCTCCTCCGAGCGCAT
>JBBSNV010000115.1:0-6746 GCA_038260375.1 Reyranellales bacterium | reverse complement strand
TGGGAGGGCCAAGCCATGCTGCGCGCCGGCCAATGGACCGGTTGGACGCCGACCCAGTTGATGGGCATCGGTCTCACCGGAAAAAGATTGGGCATCGTCGGCATGGGCCGCATCGGCCAGGCGCTGGCGCAACGCGCCAAGGCCTGTGGCATGGAGATCCATTATTTCAACCGCCATCGCCTGGCACCGGGCCAGGAAGACGGTGCGATCTTCCACGAAACGGTCGAGGAATTGCTGCCGTTATCGCAATTCCTCTCCTTGCATTGCCCGCTGACGCCGCAGACCGCCAAACTGATCAACCGCGACAGCATTACGGCGTTGCCCGACGGCGCGGTGATCGTCAACACCGCGCGCGGTGGCATTATCGATGACGACGCACTGATCGCAGCATTGCAATCGGGCAAGGTGGCAGCAGCGGGGCTGGACGTGTTCGAGGGCGAACCCAAGCTCGATCCGCGTTACCTGAAACTGATCAACGCTTATATCCTGCCGCATATGGGGTCGGCTTCGACCGAAGCGCGCAACGCCATGGGCTTTTGCGCCATCGACAATCTCAAAGCGGTGCTACTCGACGGCCAGAAACCGCCGACCTTGATTACCGTATAAATCGGCGGGGAAATCAGCCGTTAACGTCGATGCAGGGGCCGTTGCCCTTGGCGTCGCAATCGCGCCGCACGGTGGCCTCGATGCGCGATTTGGCTTTGAGGTTGGCGCGGATATCCGCCGCACGCGCCGCCGTGTAAGGCCCAGCCACCACGCGATAGTAATGCTCGCCCCCGACCTTCACGCTCTGCGCGATCGGCTTAAGGTCGCGATGCTCGTGCATGACGCGCTTGGCGTTGTCCTGCTGGCGGTAGCTGCCGATAACGACATAGCGGCTGCGCTCGCCCGACACGGATGGCTTGGCGGCTAGCGGCGCCTTGGCGACCACCGGCTTATCGATGATGGGCTTATCGACGACTTGCTTCTCGATCACAGGCCTTTCGATCACCGGCTTTTCGATCACCGGTTTGCCGTCCTGGCCAACCGTGAGCGGCGGCAATTTCTGCGTGATGGGAGCGCCATCATTAGTCGGAGCGCTGTCCACGGTCTGTCTAGGTGGCGGCGCCAAAGGCGTGGCCGTCACAGTGCCGGACGATACCGGCGCGGTGGATGTCGCGTTGGACGTTGGCGGCAAACCGGCTGGATTGAATGGCGACAACGACAAGGGCTGGTCGGGCTGATTGGCGCGCCGCACATCGGCGGCTGTCATGACAGGAGCCGTGCCGCCCGCTTGCGCCAGCAACACACCGTTCTCAGGCAAGTTCTGCGGCAGGTTTTGTTGATCGGCGACGGATTGGCCGCGCTCGACATCCTGAAGGCTGTCCTTGGCCATGGTCGTAGTGAAGCCGGCATCGCTACCCGCCGTCGCCACCTGGTTGCCGTCGGCGTCGCGCCATTTCTCGTAGGGGTCTTTGCCATCGGCCCAGTCATGGCAGATCGGCCGCCCCTTGATGACGCGCCACATCGCGCAGTCGCGCTTTTCCATCATCGACAGCAAATGATCGCTGGAAGTCTTGTCGGTGGTGACGGCTAGGACGGCGTCGCCGGCATAACTGGCGACCACCAGGACCGGCGGCAAGATGCAGCCAGAAAGCGGGATCGCCAACGCAAACAAAGGGATGAATCGCATTTTGCCTGCCCCCAAGGGTAGTGAAATAACTACCTAATGCAGCAGATCATAAACGATTTATAAGCTATTGAGAATCCTAGATTCACTGAATTGGCAAAATAGATGAATTTGCGAGTCCGGCCGGGGGTTTAGGTCGTTTTGGGCGGCGGAAGGTTTAGCCGGATGTGCAGCTCGCGTAAGCGCTCGATCGGCACTTCGGCCGGCGCCTGCATCAGCAAATCGACCGCCTGCTGGTTCATCGGGAAGGCGATCACTTCGCGGATATTGGGCTCGTCGGCCAGCATCATCACGATGCGATCGACACCAGGCGCCGCCCCGCCATGCGGCGGCGCGCCAAAGCGGAAGGCGTTGAGCATGCCGCCGAAACGGCTCTCGACGTCTTCGTTCGAGTAGCCGGCGATACCGAACGCCTTGAACATAATCTCGGGCAAATGATTACGGATCGCGCCAGAGCACAGCTCGATGCCGTTGCACACGATGTCGTACTGCCACGCCTTGATCGTCAGCGGATCCTGCGTTTCCAACGCTTCCAGCCCGCCTTGCGGCATGGAGAACGGGTTGTGGCTGAAATCGATCTTGTTCAGCTTCTCGTCAAACTCGAACATCGGGAAATCGGTGATCCAGCACAGCCGGTATTCCTCGCGCGCCAACAGATCGAGTTCTTCGCCGATCCGCGTGCGCACGATGCCTGCGAACTTGGCGGCCGCCGCCGGTTTGTCGGCGACGAAGAACACGGCATCGCCGTCCTTGATGCCGGTGGCCTGGCGAATGACGTCGTGGCGTGGCGCTTCGAGGTTCTTGGCGATCGGGCCCTTGGCCTCGCCGCCTTCGAATTGGATGTAACCCAGGCCGGCCATGCCCTGCTCGCGCGCCCATTCGTTGAGCTTATCGAAGAAGCTGCGCGGGCGATTGGCGGCGCCCGGCGCGGGGATGGCGCGCACGACCGCACCGCCGGCGACGGCGCGAGCGAAAATGCCGAAGCCCGACTCTTTGAACGCTTCGGTAACGTCGGCAATTACGATCGGGTTGCGCAGATCGGGCTTGTCGGTGCCGTATTTCAGCAAGGATTCGGCGTAGGGAATGCGTGGGAACGGTGCGGCCGACACCTTGCGCGGCGTTTCGCGACCCCAGCCGGCGAATTCGGCGAACACGCCATGCAACACCGGCTCGATGGCGGCGAACACGTCTTCTTGCGTCACGAAGCTCATCTCGAAATCGAGCTGATAGAACTCGCCCGGCGCGCGGTCGGCCCGGCCGTCCTCATCGCGGAAGCAGGGCGCGATCTGGAAATAGCGATCGAAGCCCGACACCATCAACAGCTGCTTGAATTGCTGCGGCGCTTGCGGCAGCGCATAGAACTTGCCGGGATGCAGGCGGCTCGGCACCAGGAAGTCGCGCGCGCCTTCAGGCGAGGACGCGGTCAAGATCGGTGTCTGGAATTCGGTGAAGCCTTGATCCGTCATGGCGCGGCGCAGATAGTCGATCACCTTGGCGCGCAGCACGATGTTGGAGTGCAGCTTGTCGCGCCGCAGATCGAGAAAACGATAGCGCAGCCGCAGCTCTTCGGGCATCTCGGCATCGCCATAGACCTGGATCGGCAGGATGTCGGCCATCGATTGCACGATCACTTCCTTGACGCGCAGTTCGATCGCGCCAGTCGGCAGCTTGGTGTTGATCGTGTCGTCGGTGCGCTTGACCACCTCGCCGGTCACGGTGATCACACTCTCCGGTCGCGCGCTTTCCGCCGCCGCAAAAATCGGGCTCGACGAATCGACCACGCATTGCGTGACGCCGTAGTGATCGCGCAGATCGATGAACAGCAGCCCGCCATGGTCGCGCTTGCGCTGCACCCAGCCTGACAGCCGCACGGTCTGGCCGACATGGGAGGGGCGCAATTCGCCGCAGCGATGGGTGCGATACTGATGCATGATTCCGACCTCGTTGGCGCTGTCCGGCAGCGCGGAAAACCGCGGCAAAAGGCACGGTTTATCGCGCTTTGTCAAGCTTCTGCACCTATCGCCCGCATCGGGCTTTGCGCCGCCAGCCCAGCCGTGTATAGAGGCGCACCGGGACGGTTGCGCCCCGCCCTCCCGCAAGCTGTTACGCGAGTATTATGCGCCTGATTTCGACCACCGACGAATTGGCCTCGTTCTGCAGCTCCCTGGCCAGCGCCAGCTTCGTCACCGTCGATACCGAGTTCATGCGCGAGCGCACCTATTGGCCGCAGCTGTGTTTGGTGCAGCTGGGCGGGCCGGACGATGCCGCCGCGGTCGATGCGCAGGCCGAAGGCATCGACCTCGAGCCGCTCTACGCGCTGATGCGCGACCGCAAAGTGCTGAAAGTGTTCCACGCCGCGCGGCAGGATTTGGAAATCTTCCTCAAGAGCATGGGCGAGTTGCCGCAGCCGATTTTCGACACCCAGGTTGCCGCCATGGTGTGCGGCTTTGGCGACCAAGCGGCCTACGACACTCTGGCCGCCAAACTGGCGAAGGCGCATATCGACAAGTCGAGCCGCTTCACCGATTGGAGTCGGCGCCCCTTGTCGGACCGGCAACTGCAATATGCCATCGCCGACGTCACCCATCTGCGCGTGGTCTATGAAAAGCTCGCCGCCAAGCTGGAGCGCAACAACCGCACCGACTGGCTGGCCGAGGAAATGGCCATCCTCAACGAGCCCGCCACCTATACTACCGAACCGCATGAGGCCTGGCGGCGGCTCAAGCCGCGTACGCCCAGTCAAAAGCTGCTCCGTGTGTTGCGCGAAATCGCCGAGTGGCGCGAGAACGAAGCCCAGCGCGTCGACGTGCCGCGCCAGCGCATTCTACGCGACGAAGCGGTGCTGGAAATTGCCGCCCATGCGCCGATCGACGCCGAGCATCTGGCGCAGACGCGGGGCCTGTCGCGCGGCATCGCCGAGGGCAAGCAGGGCTCGGCCATCCTGGCGGCGGTCAAGCGCGGCCTGGAAAGCCAGGAGCCGGTCGACTACGAGCGCCGCGGCCACAGCGATTTGCCCCAACCGCCCGCCGCGATCGCCGATATGCTTAAAGTACTGCTGAAGCTGAAATGCGATCAGGCCGGCGTGGCCTCCAAGCTGGTGGCCTCGTCGCGCGACGTCGAGATGATCGCGGCCGACGACGAGGCCGACGTGCCCGCGCTCAACGGCTGGCGGCGCGAGATTTTCGGCGAGGACGCGCTGCGCCTGAAGCATGGCAAGGTGGCGCTAATGCTGCGCCAGCAAAAACTGGCGCTGATCGATATCGAAAAGTTTGTGGAGTAAGACCTACTCCGTCGTCCTGAGCATAGCGAAGGACCTTGTTCGTACAGCGATGCTCTTTGTTATTTGGCCGTACTTGCCGAGGCGAGATCCGTCGCTTCGCTCAGATCCGTCGCTTCGCTCAGGATGACAACTTCACTCACTTGTAATCGGCGCTCTTGCAGTCGGCGATCAGCTTGGCGAGCGCCGCGTCGGTGCCGCTGATGTCGAAGGTGAATTCCAACGTCTTGCCGCCGGCCTTGGCTACCTTCACTTTCACCGTCTTCTGTCCCTTGCGCACCGCGTTCAGCACGTCGAACGTGTCGATGCCGTTGCCCATGCTGACGAAATTCTCGCCCTTGGTTTCGTCGGGATAGAACCAATCCTTGGTCACGGGCGGGCGGTTGTCGACTTGAAACGTCAGCGCCCGCTTGGCCGCGTTGGCGGTCGATAGGCCCAGCGCCTCACCCGGAATGACCAAGGCGTAGATGCTGACCGGGCCGGGCTCGTCGCAGGCGAAGCCGAACGAAGCGTTCGTGTTGGCAGCACTGACGGCCAACGCGCGATAACCTACGGCCGTGCTGCCGATACTGCGGGTTTCCAGATAGCGCCATGCCCCGATCTTGGTTTCGTTCTGTGCCGCGGCCATGCCGCCAATCAGACTGATCAGAACGACAACTGTGGCAATGCGGACGGACGACATGAAAATTCTCCCTAGCGTGTCTTTTTGTTTTGCTCGGTGATCACGATGGCCGGCTTGGCATCGAAGGCTTCCGCCACCGCCGCCAGGCGCCGTTCGGTCACGTCACCCAGTTGATTGCGCAAATGTGGCGGAACCGCGAGCGTGATCGAGCCGCGCTCGCGCCGCAAGGTCGTCTGGGTCAGCAGCCCCGGCGCGCCGCCCGACAAATTATAGGCCAAGCGCAGCGAAGTGCCGATGCGCTGCGCCACCGCCGCCCAATCGTCCTCGATCAAGTTCAGCGCCATCGACGCTTCGGCGCCACGCACGCCGCTCTTGTAGCGCCACATCAAGGCCAGCGCGAGCAAGGCGCGCTCCTTGTGGTCGATGCCCGGCACCGGCATGCGCAGTACCCGCAGCAGCGCCTGGTCGGCGCGATAATCGGGATGCTCGGCCCAGGCGATGTCGCTCAACAGGCAGGCAGCGCGGCGCAGGCGCGCCTCCTGCGGCGTCTCGTCGGTGAACAACGGCGCCAGCCATTGCTGGATTTCGTCCGGCATCAGATCGAAGCGTCGCCAGCGCGCGCGCTCGTCCTCGGCATGGGCGATCAGCGGATCACGCTTCTGCTCCTCGGGCGACAGGTTGCTGAAGAAAAATCCTTCGCGCAGGCCAAAGGCCGAAAAGCGGATCCATTTGGGCTGCAAGATCGCCAGCAGCCGCTCCAGCACGATCAAGGCCACCGGCAGGGTCTCGAGCCGGCGGCGCGACAGGCCGATGATTTTTTCCAGCGACTTTACGCTTTGATGCGACAACATGTCGGCGATGTCGCGCGCCTCGCGCCCGGAAATGCGATACTCGTGGATCAGGTGCAACGGATAGTCGGTCTGCTCCATATGCACGCGGGCGAAAGCGCGCCACGCGCCGCCGACCGGAAAGAAAGTGCGGCCGCGATACTGGGTCAGCCATTTCACGCCCGACAGCGCCTGGTCGACCGCCTCGCGCACGGTGCGCTTGCCTAAACCAGCCGGCGCCAGCCGCAACGGTCCGATCGGCAGAGTGGCCGACTGGCCCAGTCCGCCCTTCTCCAGCGCCATGATTTCCAAACTGCCGCCGCCCAGATCGCCCATCACGCCATCGGCGTC
>JBBSNV010000114.1:0-6766 GCA_038260375.1 Reyranellales bacterium | reverse complement strand
TGGCCCATGCGCCCGGCGGCGCCCACAACACACAGCTTCATCGTCGTCCCCATAATCTATCGGGCGACGATAGCCGCTATTTAGAGCGCCAGGAACCTTTCAAGCAGCCTTTGACGTGATCGTCCACCAGGCCGGCCGCCTGCATGAAGGCGTAGCAGGTAGTGGGGCCGACGAATTTGAAGCCGGCCGCCAGCAAGGCCTTGGACAGCGCCGTGCTTGCCTCGGTCTGGGTCGGGATGTCCTTGAGGCTTTTGATCTTGTTGTGCTGCTGCTTGCCGCCGACCATGCCCCAGACCAGTTCGCTCAACGACGTGCCTTGCTGGTGCAACGCCAACACCGCTTTGGCGTTGGCGATGATGGCTTCGATCTTGCCGCGATGACGGATGATGCCTTCGTCCTTCACCAGCCGCGCGATGTCCTTGGCGCCGAACTTGGCGATTTTCTTAGGATCGAACTTGGCGAAGGCTTTGCGATAATTCTCGCGCTTGCGCAGCACGATGAACCAGGACAGGCCCGCCTGCTGGCCTTCCAGGCACAACAGCTCGAACAAGGCGCGCTGGTCTTTGAGCGGAACGCCCCATTCGCTGTCGTGATAGTCGACGTAAAGCTTATCCTCGCCCAGCCAGCCGCAGCGCTTTTTGCCGTCGGCGAAACGTTTGAGCGAGGGCCGCGCTTCCGCCAAACTTCTTACTGCTTGCTGAGGGAGATTGGGCCGCTTTTACCGCTGCCGCTGCCAGTCCAGGTGCCGTCCAGCGCGTTGCCTTTATGCGTCATCTTATAGGTGGCGCCAGCGCTGCCCGGCGTGGCGAAGCTGATGCTGTCGCCGGAGATAGTAATGGTCACGTTCTGGGTGAGCTGCGGGCCGATCCATTGGCCCTTGGCCGTCGTGCCGTCGCTCGCGGCGATGGTCAAGGTGCGCTCGGTGCCGTAAGGAACATTGCCCAAGCCGCTCAGCGCGCCCTTCCACGAACCGACCAGCCAATGCTGTTGGCTGTAGGACGGAGCGGCGGAACCGATCAGTAGCAGCGCGACGACGGCGAATAGGCGAAGCATGGGCGATCTCCCGGACGTGAAAGGTTGCCGCCGACATAGCGGGCGGAAGGACAACTCTATCGCTAGGCGGTAGGCAACGTCCCCATCTGAATGGATAGGATTACCGCTCGCGCTATTGCTTCTTCAAGAATACGGCGCCGCCCTTGGCCGCGCCGGAACGCTGCCAGTCGCCTTCCAGCGAATCACCTTTATGGGTCAGCTTGTAGGAGTTGCCCTGGCTGCCGGAGGTCATGAAGCTGACCTGGTCGCCGGAAATCGTCAGGGTAACGGTGCCGCCTTCGCCTTCACCTTTCCCTTGGCCGGCCCAGTTCGCCTTGGCTGAGCTGCCGTCGGCTGCGACCTTGTTGACGATCAAGGTCCGCTCCGAACCGTAGCGCGTCGTGGTCGCGACATTGCCCAGCTCGCCCTTCCAGGTGCCGATCAGCCAATGTTTTTGTTGTTGGGCCGAGGCCGGTACGACAGCGACAGCGAACAACGCCAGAATGCCGATCAGGCGAATGAAGGTCATGGTACGTCTCCAATCTTCACCTCTCCCACAAGGGGAGAGGGGCAATGGGTTACTCGCTCAGATCGCGCCACAGCTCCTTGACGCGGGTGAAGAAGCCCTCGGATTCGGGGCTGGTCGGCTTGGAGCCGCCGGCCTTCTCGAATTCCTTCAACAGGTCGCGCTGCTTGGCGGTCAGGTTCATCGGCGTCTCGACCATGGCCTGGACATACATGTCGCCGCGCGAGGTCGAGCGCACTACGCTCATGCCCTTGCCGCGCAGGCGGAACTGGTGGCCGCTTTGCGTGCCGCCAGGGATGGTGATGCGCGCGCGTGTGCCCTCCAAGGTCGGCACTTCGATCGCGCCGCCCAAGGCCGCGATGGTCATGGGCAAGGGCACGCGGCAGAACACGTTGCTGCCGTCGCGCTGGAAAATCTCGTGCGGCCGGATCGCCAGGAACACGTAGAGATCGCCCGCGGGCGAACCGCGCATGCCTGCTTCACCTTCACCCGCTAAACGAATGCGGGTGCCGTCTTCGACCCCGGCGGGGATTTTCACCTGCAGGGTTTTCTCGCGCCGGACCCTTCCGGCGCCGGAACAAGCGCGGCACGGATTCTCGATCACCTTGCCGGCGCCTTGGCAGCCAGGGCAGGTGCGCTCGACGGTGAAGAAGCCTTGCTGCGCGCGCAGCCGGCCACGGCCTTGGCAGGTCGGGCAAGTGACGGGCTTGGAGCCGCCGGCCGCACCGCTGCCAGAGCAGGCTTCGCAGCCGACCGAGGTGGGGACGCGGATGCGCGTCTCGGTGCCGCCAAAGGCTTCTTCCAGTGAGATTTCCAAATTGTAACGCAGGTCGGTGCCGCGTGCGGCTTGCTGGCGTCTTGCGCCCGCACCGCCGCCCATGGCGCCGAACATTTCTTCGAAGATGTCGGCGAAGCCCGAGCCGAAATCGCCGGCACCGCCGCCACGTCCTGGGCCGCCGCCGCCGCCATTCTCGAATGCCGCGGCACCGTAGCGATCGTAAGCGGCGCGCTTCTGGTCGTCCTTCAGCACGTCGTAGGCGTGGCTGATTTCCTTGAATTTCTGTTCCGCCGCCTTGTCGCCGGGATTGCGGTCGGGATGGCATTCCATCGCCAGCTTGCGATAGGCCTTCTTAAGGTCGTCGGGTTTCGCCGTCCGCGCGACACCCAGCATCTCGTAATAATCCTGCCCCGCCATAATGCGTCATGCCCCTTTGGGGTTCGGCGCCCCCCGCGCCTATTGAACCCTTGGCTACAAACGACGCCGCCCCGACACGACCAAGGTGCGGGGCGGCGATAGCTTCATCTCATGCGGCGGACAAGCCGGCCTTAGGCCTTCTTGTTGCCGTCCTTCACTTCCTCGAAGTCGGCGTCGACGACTTTCTCGTCTTTGCCGCCTCCTGGATTGCCGTTGGGGCCGCCCGCTTGCGCACCGGGTTCGCCTTCGCCGCCCGGCGCACCGCCGGCCGGATTGGCTTCGGCCTGCTGCGCCTGGTACATAGCCTCGCCCAGCTTCATCGCTGCCTGGCCCAACGCGTCGGTCTTGGCCTTGATTTCGGCCACGTCTTCGCCCGCGGTCACCGCCTTGAGCGCTTCGACCGCGCCTTCGATCGCCGCCTTGTCCTCGGCCGGCACCTTGTCGCCGAACTCGGTCAGGTTCTTGGCGGTCGAGTGGATCAGCGACTCGGCTTGGTTGCGCGCTTCGACCAGCTCGCGCTTCTTCTTGTCCTCGCCGGCATTGACTTCGGCTTCCTTGACCATGCGCTGGATGTCGCTCTCGCTCAATCCACCGGAGGCCTGGATGCGGATCTGCTGTTCCTTGTTGGTCGCCTTGTCCTTGGCCGAAACCTGCACGATGCCGTTGGCGTCGATGTCGAAGGTGACTTCGACCTGCGGCATGCCGCGCGGCGCCGGCGGAATGCCGACCAAATCAAATTGACCCAGCAGCTTGTTGTCCGAGGCCATCTCGCGCTCGCCCTGGAACACCCGGATCGTCACGGCGGTCTGGCTGTCCTCGGCGGTCGAGAAGGTCTGGCTCTTCTTGGTCGGGATCGTGGTGTTGCGATCGATCAGGCGGGTGAACACGCCGCCCAAAGTCTCGATGCCCAAGGACAATGGCGTCACGTCGAGCAACAACACGTCCTTGACGTCGCCCTTCAGCACGCCGCCTTGGATGGCAGCGCCGATCGCCACGACTTCGTCCGGGTTGACGCCTTTATGCGGCTCCTTGCCGAAGAAGTTCTTCACCGTTTCGATCACCTTGGGCATGCGGGTCATGCCGCCGACCAGGATCACCTCGTCGATGTCGCCCGCGGTCAGGCCGGCGTCCTTCAACGCAGCCTTGCAGGGCTCGACCGTGCGCTGCACCAATTCATCCACCAGCGCCTCGAGTTTGGCGCGCGTGAGCTTCATGGTGAGATGCTTGGGTCCCGAGGCATCGGCCGTGATGAACGGCAGGTTGATCGCGGTCTCCTTGGCGCTCGACAGCTCGATCTTGGCCTTTTCGGCCGCCTCTTTCAGGCGCTGCAAAGCCAGCCGGTCGTTGCGCAGATCGATGCCGCTCTCTTTTTTGAACTCGGCCGCTAAATACTCGATGATGCGCATGTCGAAGTCTTCGCCGCCCACGAACGTATCGCCGTTGGTGGCCTTCACTTCGAACACGCCGTCGCCGATTTCCAGAATCGAGACGTCGAACGTGCCGCCGCCCAAATCGTACACCGCGATGGTGCCGGTGCCTTTCTTCTCCAGACCGTAAGCCAAAGCAGCCGCGGTCGGCTCGTTGATGATGCGCTCGACTTCCAGACCGGCGATGCGGCCGGCGTCCTTGGTAGCCTGGCGCTGCGCGTCGTTGAAGTAGGCGGGCACGGTGATGACGGCGCGGGTGACTTTCTCGCCCAAATAGGCTTCGGCGGTTTCTTTCATCTTTTGCAGGATGAAGGCCGAGACCTGGCTGGGCGAATATTTCTCGCCGCGCGCTTCGACCCAGGCGGCGCCGGTGTCGTTCTTGACGATCTTGTACGGCACCATGCCGATGTCCTTCTGGACCATCGGATCGTCGCTGTTGCGGCCGATCAGGCGCTTGATGGCGTAGAGCGTGTTGGTGGGGTTGGTCACGGCCTGGCGCTTGGCGGACTGGCCGACCAGCCGTTCGCCGCTTTCGGTGAAGGCGACCATGGACGGCGTGGTGCGCGCGCCCTCGGCGTTCTCGATCACCTTGACGTCCTTGCCTTCCATGACGGCAACGCAGGAATTGGTAGTGCCAAGATCGATACCGATAATCTTCGACATGCTGTCCTCTCTTCTCGGCAGGGTCGCTGGGAGCCCATGACGGCGCTCCGGGACCCCCCATTTGGGATCTGAAATTCCGGTTCTGATAACCACGAAAAAGCCCGGGCTCTAGACCCCGACCCTTAGCGAGTCAGGAGACCCTGGCTGTTACGCGGGTATATAAGCAGCCGCGCCTTGCCCCGCAACGCCTGCGATACGGTTTGCCGACAAAATCCCCCTAAAAATTGCCGTCGAAAGGGAGGGTTTGGAGGAACCGGGCTTATTCCTGGGCCACAAAACCCGCAGGCAGGGCAAACAGCCCGGCATCGGGCTGCGCGAACTCGACCAGCAGTGCCTCGATCTTGGTTTCGTTGACCCCGGCGTTGCGCCTGGCGGCCAGCACCAGGCCCTCCGGAGTGATGCACCATTCCTGGCGCTCGCCCACCGCCTCCCACACCCGCCGGGTGCAGCTTTGCCCAACGATCTCACGCTGGCCGATCAGGCGCGGCGGGCCCAGGCGCTGCGCCACGATGCCGTAGCCTTGCGCCATGAAGGGCAGCGCGCGGCCGTCGTTCCAGGCCAGGCGCTTGGCGATCTTGGCGGCATCGTCGGGATCGAAGCGCAGGAGGAGATTGCTGTCGCGGTCGGCGATCAAAGTGGCTCGATCGACATCGCCATCCAGCAGCTCGTCGCGCAGCAAGGCGCCGGACAGGAACAGCCGGCGCCGGCCCCAGGCGAAGCGGCCGCCGACATTGATCTCGATCCGGTATTCGGCGGCGAAGGCCAGTTGCGGGCGATCTGGCAAGTGGGCGGGCGGCAGGGCCTGGTCTTGGGCGTGAGCGGCGGGCATAGCGAGGATCAGGCCGAGCAGGCCCAGTCGCACGGCAGAGAAGAGGATGCCCGCCATGGCAGCAGTCTGCGCGCCGACCCCAAGCAGCGCAATTCGCGGCTTGCTCGATTTCTGGCCCCCAGGCGGCTATCCTTGCTGCCAAGAAACCGGGAGGAACGTGGATGGCCTATATCGAAGGTCGCGTGGTGCACGACGCCGACGCTCACATCATGGAAACGCCCGAGATGCTCGAGACCCATGTCGAGCGGCGCTTCCACGACCGGGTCAAGACGCTCGATCCGTTCCGCGCCGTGCCGGGCTATCACGGTCGCATGGAAGAGGTGCTGAAGAACCACGCCGATCCCGCTTGGCGGGCCGAGGAAGGTGCCCAGATCCTGCTGCGCAAGAATTGGGAAGCCACCGGATCGTTCCTGCGCGAAGACCGGCCGCGGGCGCTGGATCATCTGGGTGTGGCCAGCCAGCTGGTGTTCAACACCATGCTGTCGGGCTTCATCAGCGATGCCGAACACGGCGCGGGCAGCGCCCAAGGAAATGGCGATGACGTGGATTTCGCCTACGCGCTGGCGGCGGGCCACAACCGGGCGATGGCCGAGTTCTGTTCGGTCGATCGAAGGCTGCTCTCGACGCTCTACGTGCCGTTGGCCGATCTGGCGCGCACCGAGAAATTCGCCGCCGAGGCGATCAAGCTGGGCGCCAAGGCGTTGTTGATCCCGTCGCGCTGCCCCAAGGGCCATTCGCCCAGCCACATCGCGCTCGACACCTTGTGGGCGCAGGCGCAAGAAGCCGGCATCCCAATCGTGTTCCATGTCGGCGGCGGCGGCCCCTTGTTGAGCCCGGATTATTTCAACAATGGATTGCCCGCGGTGCCCGACTTCCACGGTGGTGTGGAGAATTTCCGCTCGGTCGATTACATGGCGATCCCGTACCCGCCGATGCAGACGCTCTCGACCATGATCCTCGACCGGGTGATGGATAAATTCCCGGCGCTGAAATTCGGCGTCATCGAGCAAGGCGGCTCGTGGCTGCCGGGCTGGATGCGGGCGATGGATAGCGCGCATGGCGCGTTCTACAAGAACGAGGAACGACTGCAACAG
>JBBSNV010000113.1:0-6779 GCA_038260375.1 Reyranellales bacterium | reverse complement strand
TCCAACGAAGGAGTTCGGATGACCGTCGCTCGTGTCACCACAATCACCTCGCGTTCCGAGCAGAGCTTCGAGGACGCGATCCGCAGCGGCATCTCGCGGGCGAACCAGACCATCCGCAACATCATCCGCCGCGAGCTGGCCAACGCAAAACGCATCGGCTTGATCGATTTCCATACCGGGCTGGGGCCGTTCGGCCATGGCGAGTTGATCGCGGTGGGCGATCCGGGCTCGCCAATGCTCAAGCGCAGCCAACAATGGTACGGCAACGAAGTCACCTCGCCCGAAGGCGGCACTTCGACCTCGGCCATCGTGGTCGGCGTGATGGCCGATTCCTTCCCGCAGGAGGCGCCTTACGCCGAAGTGACCGGCATCGCCATCGAATACGGCACCTATCCGGTGCCCGAAGTGCTGGGCTCGGTGCGCCAGGACAATTGGCTGCACGCCCATGGCGACCTGAACTCAGCGCAGGGCAAGGAGTTCAAGGCCTATATGCAGGAGCGCTTCTATCCCGCCGCCGACAAGTGGAAAGAAATGGTGTGGGCCCGCGCCGACGAGGTGATCGCCAAAGCGCTCAAGGGGTTGAATGGCTAGAGCACCTTGCCTGCTTCAGCGGCGAGAGGAAGGGGCCCGTCGCGCCTGCGCAGGATCGGTGGCGGCTGCGCATAAATCAATAAGGGCGAGGGGCACCTCTGCAATGAACACGCCCCTCACCTGCTCGCTTGCTCTCCCCGTAAACGGGGAGAGGCTTAAGACGTCAGATAAATCTTTTTGGCGATGTCGAGGTCGCGGATCTTGTCGATCTTTTCCAGGGCGTGGCGGTAGCCGACCTCGATCATCTGGTCGAGCGCCTTCCAATCGAGCAGATCGATTTGGCTGGTGGGCGGGCGGAACACCAGATCGGCCGCGGCACGATGCATCGCCGATGCGGCGTCGCTGCTGACCAAGGCCGACCGCAGCAGAATGCGCACGATCGAGGGGAACGGCAGGGTCTCGCCGCGCTTCCAGATCAGGCGGCGCAAGAATTGCCAAGCCGACCAGCTATGCTCGACACCCTCGCCGGCCGAGATGGCGCCGGCGGTTTCGATGTCGACCCCCAACACGATGCCTTGTGAATGGCTGCGCATGATCTCAATCGGCAGATTGTCGATCACGCCGCCATCGACCAGGATGTGCCCATTGCGCACCACCGGCGGCAGGATGCCGGGCAGCGAAATCGAGGCGCGCAACGCCTGCCACACCTTGCCACGCCTGATCACTTCGGGCTTGCCGTCGGTCAAATCGGCCGCGACGCAAAAGAACGGGCGCTGCAGATCTTCGATCTCGAACTCGCCGAAGGACGCTTGCAGCATTTTCGTGACCTTGCGGCCGGCGAACAGCGAGACGAACGGCAGAGTGTAGTCGGTCAACGGATTGGTGGCGACGAACGCCTTGTAGAACATCTCGCGCACTTGCTTCCAGTCGGCGCCGGTGGCGAACGAAGCGCCAATCAGCGCGCCCATGCTGGTGCCGCCGATGCGGTCGATCGGAATGCCGCTTTCATAGAGCGCGCGGATCACGCCGATCTGGGCAAACGCGCGCGCGCCGCCGCCGGCAAACACTGCGCCGACGGATTTATCGGTCATTAGCCGCGCCAGCCGGTCGTAGTCGCGCGCTACCCCCACACGTAGATGACGATGGTTGAGATCGGGATGGCCTTTGACCCAAGCCGCAGCGCGGCCGGGCGGCAAGTCCGATTTGTGGCGCAACAACACCAATTCGCGGCGCGGCTTGAATAACTGCTCGCCCACCACCTGCGACGGCAAGCCGCTGGCTGGCATGTCGTCGAGCATGCCCAGCAGCAAAATGCGATCGGCCTGGCGCAAGCAAAGTCGCGTCCACGGCGTGTCGGCGGCATCGGCCAGGTACAGCACATAGGCCGATTGGGTCTCGACACGGTGGAACCATTCGATATCGCGGCCGGCCGACTCCGAGGTCAGCACCTGCACCTCGCCGCCAAGCCTGTTCAAGGCTTCCGATAGCAACACGGCAACGCGCGAAGCCGGCACGCCCGGCCCCACGGGAAGCAAGGTGAAGCTGCGCGGCGGATGCGGCTGGGTCTCGTGCCTGATCACCCGATCCAGCCGTGTGACGATGAAACGCAGCAGATGGGCGGTGGCGTCGGGATGGGTGGCGGTCAGCCGCTCGAACGCGCCGCGCGAGAGGCGCCAAAGCTCCGAATCGCGCAACGCCGCCACGGTCGCCGAATGCTTGCGCCCTGCGATCAGGGACAACTCACCCACCGTCTCGCCGGCCGAGACTTCGGCGATCAACTTGAAGTCGCTTTTGCCCTTCGCGGCATCGACGGCCTTTTCGAACACGCCCATGCAGCCGCGAAACACATAGAACAGCGCGTCCGAGGCTTCGCCTTCGTTGAACAGCACCGTGCCGCCGGTCAGGCGCAGGAATTCCATCTCCTCGGCGATGGCGCCGACCAGATCGGGCGGGAGCCCGGCCATCAACTCGCTGCTGCGCAGCAGCGCGATGCGATCGGCGGTGCTCTCGGGCGGGAGGGGCCCCAGCAGGGTTGGCGTGTCGGTGTCCATTGCCGATAGTCTAGAGCAAATCCCGTTGCAGCGGAATCGTGCTGCGATTCCAATACAACGGGTGAATTTGCTCTAGGTCATTAAAACAGAGCGGATTCACACGAACAGGTGAACCGCTTTGCGTTTACGCCTGATCGTGATCCGTTCCGCTCAGGCGCTTGAAAAATGCCTGACCGGCGGAGGACACCGCGACAAACAAAAAGCGGCGCAGGTTGCCCCGCGCCGCTGTCATTTTATCTGCGCGCAGCCGCCACACCAACCCTGCGCGGCTTGCCGGGGCGACGAGCGACCCTACAGCCCGCCGTTGACCACCAGGCACTGACCCGAGACGTAGTCGCTGTCGGGCGAGCAGAACAGATAGACCGAGCCGGCCGCCTCTTCCGGCAGACCGCCGCGGCCCAGCGGGATCATCTGGTTCATGGCGGCGATGCGGCCACCTTGAACGCCGATCTTCACTTGGCGCCCCTGGACTTCGATGGTGCCGCTCTCGCCTTCGCTCAACGGCTTGGTCAGGCGGGTTTGGATATACCCAAAAGCAACAGCGTTGACCGTCACATCGTAACGGCCAAACTCCTTGGCCAGGGTCTTGGTCAGGCCGACGATGCCCGCCTTGCCGGCCGAATAGTTGGATTGGCCGGCATTGCCGTTGACGCCGGAGGTCGAGGAGATATTGACCACCTTGCGCACGATGCGCTTGCCCTCCGACCGCTCCTTCTCCACCGCTTCCCTAAAGTGGATCTGAAAGGCGCGCAGGATGCGAAACGGCGCGGTCAGATGCACGTCGAGAATGGCGTACCATTGCTCGTCGGTCATTTTCTGGATCACGCTGTCCCAGGTATAGCCGGCATTGTTGACCACGACATGCAAGCCGCCGAAAGCATCGACCGCGGTCTTGACGATGCGGTCGCCGAAATCGGGCGCCGCCACGTCGCCCACGCAAGCCACCGCTTTGCCGCCCATCTTCTCGATCGCAGCGATGGTCTCCCTGGCCGGAGCTTCGTCGATGTCGTTGATCACCACCTTGGCGCCGTCGCGCACCAGGCGGAAGGCGATCTCCTGACCGATGCCGCGGCCGGAACCGGTCACGATCGCGACCTTGCCATCCATTTGACCCATCTGTTTTCTCCCGTTTCGATTCTGATTAGGCCGCCGCGATCCCCGCCGCGCTAAGCGGCAGTAACAGTCGCGTGGCCCTGCAAAGTGGGCTGACCGTTGTGGTTGATGCAATTGACTTCGAGGTCGATCAGCTTTTCGCCGTGCTCCTCGCGTTTTCCGACCACTTTGCTGGTGACCGTGATCTGGTCGCCGATCCAGGTGATGGCGGAGAAGCGCGTGCCGAGCTTGCGGATCGCTGCTTGCGGCGCGAACGCCGTCACCTGCCGGCCCAGGAAGGCCATCGACAGCATGCCGTGCGCGAACACGTCCTTCATGCCGAACTTCTTGGCGAAGTCGCTATCGACATGGATCGGGTTGTGATCGCCCGAACCGCCGCAATACAGCGCCAGTTGGTGGCGCGAGATCGGCGGCAGCTTGAGCGGCGGCAATTCGGTGCCGACTTTCACGTCGTCGAACTTGGGAGCCTTCATGACTGCCTCCTATTGCTTGGTCGGGTTGCGCACGACGGTGATCGAGCGCGCCTTGGCGACTGGTTTTCCAGCATCATTGTTAATCGAGGTCTCGCTGACCACAAACCACAACGCGCCGCCCTTCTTGTCGTAGATGTCGGTAATCGTCTGTTGGCAGGTCAGTTTGTCGCCGACATAAATTGGCGCGAAATATTCGTACTGCTGCTCGCCATGCAGGATGTAGCCGATATTGACGTCGATCAGCGCCAGCAAGCCGCCCTTATTGGGATCATCATTAGTGACAGCCGTGGCGAAAGTGGGCGGCGCCACGATGCTGCGGTAGCCCGCGGCCTTGGCCGCAGCCTCGTCGCTGTGGATCGGGTTTTCCTCGCCGATCGCCTTGCAGAACAGCTTGATCTTGCCGGCCTCGACAATAGTGCTGAACGGCTTGAATTGATGGCCGATGTGTTTCTTATCGATGGCGAATTCGGCCATGCGTTTTCTCCCTACGTCTTGATTTGGTGCACCGCTTTGATCGCGGCTTACCCAAAGAAAAACCCGGCCCACTATTAGCAGGCCGGGTCATAACGACTTTGGCTTTATTCGTAGCGGCCGATAATCGCAACGCTAGAGACGTTCTCGCGCGGCGCGCCGCCCAGATTATGGGTCATGCCGATACGCGGATCCTTGAGCTGGCGCGGGCCAGCCTTGTGCTGCAGCTGCAGGTACATTTCGTACAGCATGCGCAGGCCCGACGCGCCGATCGGATGGCCGAAGCACTTCAAGCCGCCGTCGATCTGGCACGGGATGGTGCCGTCGGCGTCGTAGAAGCCTTCCAGCACGTCCTTCCAGCCCTGGCCTTCCTTGGAGATGTGCAGATCTTCCATGGTGACCAACTCGGTCACCGAGAAACAATCATGCACTTCGAACATCGAGATTTCCGAACGCGGATCTTTCACGCCAGCTTCTTCATAGGCGCGCTTGGCTGCGATGCGCGTGGTGTGGAAGTAGCTGCCGTCCCACGAGTTGTGGCCCGACTCCGAACCATTCGACACCGCCAGCTGCAGCGCCTTGACCGCGATCAGGTCTTTCTTGCCCAGCGCCTTGGCGATTTCCGGGGTGGTGACGATGGCCGCCGCAGCACCATCGGACACGCCGCAGCAATCAAACAGGCCGAGCGGCGAGGCAATCATCGGCGCGTTCAAGATGGTGTCCATCTCGACCGCCTTCTGCAGGTGCGCCTTGGGGTTCTTGGCGCCGTTCTGGTGGCTCTTCCACGACACGTGGCCGATCGCTTTTTTCAGATCGTCGTAGCCCACGTTATGGCGCGCCATGTAAGCCGAGGCGAGCTGAGCGAAGCTGCCCGGCGCGGTCTGGTTGGCAGCCCACAGCTGTTGCAACGGAGCGCCGCGACCGCCCGGCAAGCCGCCGTAGCCCGTGTCCTTCAGCTTCTCGACGCCCAAAGCCAGCGCGAAATCCACCGCGCCCGAGGCCACGGCATAGCAGGCGCCGCGGAAGGCCTCGGTGCCCGAAGCGCACATGTTCTCGACATGCGTCACCGGGATGTTGGGCAGGCGCAAGGTGGTCGACAGCGGAATGCCCGACTTGCCGACGTGAACTTCATCGATCGCGGTCGAGAACCAGGCGGCCTGGATCTGCGTCATGTCGATGCCGGCGTCGACGATGCATTCCTTGAACGCTTCGAGCATCAGCTCTTCGGCGCCGCTGTCCCAGCGCTCGCCGAATTTGGAGCAGCCCATGCCGAGGATGGCGACTTTGTCTCTAATTCCCTTTGCCATGGCGAAATTCCTTTCGTGGCTCGTTTGGTCCGTTGAAACTCAAAAGCTCCCGATCTCGTACTCGAAGGCCATGCCTAACCCTGTTGGTTTAGACTGGCGAGGCCTTCCAGAAATAGCGTTTGAAGCCGCCGCGCACGTGATCGGTGTCGCGGATGCGGAAAACCATTTTCATGCGGGCGCCGACCTTGACCTGCTCGGCGTCGCAATCGGTCAAGTCGGCCATGAAGCGCCCGCCCTCGGCAAAAGTGATCATGCCGTAGAAGGCCGGCGGATCGGGCGTGAAGGTAAGCGAGTCGGCCGACCAGGACATGATCTGCGCTTCCATGCCGGCGAACGGATAGTCTTCCTGGCTGTCCATCGCGTGGCAGTTGGGATTGACGCAAACCTGGGACTTGGGGAACTGCACCGTGCCGCAGACTTTGCACTTGCCGCCGATCAGGCCGTAGATCATGTCGCGCTTGCGATACAGGATCGACAACGCGGTCTTCTTGTCGAACTCCGCGCGCATGCCCTTTTCCAGCGGCAGCATCTCGTTGAAGGCGAGATACTTCATGTAATTCTTTTCTTCCTTGCGGCGCGCCAGGTAACCACCGATGCCGTTGCGCTTGGGCAGCTTGGCCAATTCGTCGGTGACTTCGAATACTAAGATATCCAGACCCTGGCCAAAGCCCACCACCATGATCTTGTCGCCGGCCTTGGCGCTTTCCAGGCAATGCGACAGCAGGACCAGCGGATGGGCCGCGCCCGTGTCGCCCACTGTGGCGGTGAGCAGATCGCGCACCGCGGTCTCGGCAATGCCGGCCGATTTGGCCATCAGCTTCGGCACCGCCGGC
>JBBSNV010000112.1:0-6839 GCA_038260375.1 Reyranellales bacterium | reverse complement strand
GCCGGCATGAACCCGATGGATCTGAAGCGCGGCATCGACCTGGCGGTCCACGCCGTGGTCGAGGACCTCAAGGCCCGTTCCAAGAAGATCTCGACCTCCGAAGAAGTCGCCCAGGTGGGTTCGATCGCTGCCAATGGCGACGCGGCCATCGGCAAGATGATCGCCGAAGCCATGAAGCGCGTCGGCAACGAAGGCGTGATCACGGTCGAAGAAGCCAAGTCGCTCGAGACCGAACTCGATGTCGTCGAAGGCATGCAGTTCGACCGCGGCTACCTGTCGCCCTACTTCATTACCAACGCCGACAAGATGATCTGCGAGCTGGAAAGCCCGTACATCCTGTTGTTCGAGAAGAAGCTGTCGGGCCTGCAAGCCATGCTGCCGATGCTCGAAGCGGTCGTGCAGTCGGGCAAGCCCCTGCTGATCGTTGCCGAAGACGTCGAGGGCGAGGCTTTGGCCACCTTGGTCGTCAACAAGCTGCGCGGCGGTTTGAAGGTCGCGGCCGTCAAGGCGCCGGGCTTCGGCGATCGCCGCAAGGCGATGCTGGAAGACATGGCGATCCTGACCAACGGCCAGCTGATCTCCGAAGACCTCGGCATCAAGCTGGAAAACGTCACGTTGGAAATGCTCGGCAAAGCCAAGCGCGTTCTCATCCAGAAGGAGAACACCACCATCGTCGACGGCGCCGGCAAGAAGAAGGACATCGAAGGCCGTTGCCAGCAGATCCGGGCGCAGATCGAGGAAACCACCTCGGACTACGACCGCGAGAAGCTGCAAGAGCGTCTGGCCAAGCTGGCTGGCGGCGTAGCGATCATCAAGGTCGGCGGCGGCAGCGAAGTCGAAGTCAAAGAGCGCAAGGACCGCGTTGACGACGCCATGCACGCCACGCGCGCTGCGGTCGAAGAGGGCGTCGTCGCCGGTGGCGGCGCCGCACTGCTCTACGCCAGCCGTGCGCTGGACAATTTGAAGGCGCCGGGCGCCGACCAGAAGGCGGGCGTCAACATCATCCGCCGCGCGCTGCAGGCCCCGATCCGTCAGATCGCCGAGAATGCCGGCACCGACGGTTCGGTGGTCGTGGGCAAGGTGTTGGAATCGAAGGACACCAACTTCGGCTACGACGCCCAGAAGGGCGAGTACACCAACCTGGTCAAGGCCGGCATCATCGACCCGACCAAGGTCGTGCGTACCGCCTTGCAGGATGCGGCCTCGGTCGCTTCCTTGCTGATCACGACCGAAGCCATGGTCGCCGAGCGTCCCGACAAGAAGGGCCCGCAGATGCCGGGCGGCGGCGGCATGGGCGGCGGCATGGGCGATATGGACTTCTAAGTCCGCGCTCAGCCAGAAATCGAGGGCCGGAGGAAACTCCGGCCCTTTTTCTTTGCCGATTTTTAAGGGGCTCGGTTAGGGATGCGCGGCAGGCGGCCGTCGTAACAACCATTATCGATTGCACGCCAACGGAGACGATCATGAACGAGCCGCTGGCCCGGGCGCGGCCTGACGTTCGGCTGACATATTGGGCGCGCATCGCTATCGCCGCCGGCCTGGGCATTTGCGCCGTGGCGCTGACCGCACTGGCGGCGATTCCGTCCTAAGCGAAGATCGCCAGCAGCGCAGTCAGGGTCAGGATGCTGAACGCGGTCGAGACCAGCACCACCGAGGTCGAGCGCGCGACATAGATGCCGTAGCGCTGCGCAAACAGATAGACGTTGGCGCCGGTCGGCAGCGCGGCATAGAGCGTGGCCACCGTCACCCATAGCGGCGGCAGGGCGAAGATCAGCCGCGTCATGGCGAACACCAGCAACGGCATCGCCAACAGCTTCAGCACCGTCATGGTCAAGGTCTGATTGAGGTCGCCGGCGACGCGAATGGCCGCCAAGGACGCCCCCAAGCCGACCAGCGCACAGGGCGCGGCCGAATCGCCGAGCAGCTTGAGCATGCGCTCGACGAACTCGGGCAGCACCCATCCGGTAGCGTTGGCCAGCGCGCCCCACGCCATGCCGGCAGCGATGGCGATCAGGATGGGATGGCGCACCATGGCCAGGAACGACGCCCATAGCCGCGCACCGATATGCGCGCCGGGCCGGTCGAGCTCGACCAACACCGCCGCCAGAGTGAGCAAGATCAGCGAGTGCAGCGCGGTGATCATCAGGAATGGCGTCAATCCGGCTTCGCCATAGGCCTGCAACACCAGCGGGATGCCTAAGCCCACGCCGTTGGAGAAACACGCGCCCAGCGCCATGAAGGCCTGCTCGCCCAGGCGCAAGTGGAACACCAGCCGGCCGATCGCCACCGCCAGCGCAAACACGATCAGCGCGCCGGCGAAGTAATCGATCAGGATGTGCGGCTCGAGCGTTTCCAGCCGCACGTTGCGCATGGCGCGAAACAGCAGCGCGCTGAAAGCGATCAGGAACGTGTAGTTGGTCAGGCCCTGCAGCGCCGCACCACCCAACAAACCGAGCCGCGCCACGCCATAGCCGACGCCGATCAGGCCGAACACAGGCAGGACGATGCCGAGAACGACGTCCATGCCGCTAGCGTCAGGTTAGGTAGTTCAGGCAGCCGGTCTGGCGCAGCGCCGGCTCGATCGCACCGCGCGCGGTGGCATCGAGCTTGGCGAACTCGCTCTTGAGCCAGTCGTAGCATTTGGCCTGATAGCGGAACGGCGCCTGCTTGTAACGCGTGCCCCAGATGTCGAATGCCATTTCCTCGGCGCCCGATTGCAGCGCCTGGGCATTAGCCGCCAGGAACGGCAGATAAAGCTCGCCGGCCAATTGCAGGAAACCCAGCACCATCGGCGACAAGGTGTCGGCCGCGATCAACGGCGCAGCCGCATCGGCCCCGGAGCAATCGTCCAGCCGCGGCACCCACATGGTTACTTTGGGGCCGGTCAGCCTCATTTGCGCGGCTGGTGTCGGATCCATGAACAACTGGAACAACTGACCGAACCAGGCGAAATCGGCCAAGGTCGGGCGCGCGCCGAAGAGGAACGGCGTTTCCTTCAAGCCCTCTTCCATCAAGCGCAGCACGCGCAAATAGCTCTGCTCGATCACCGGGCGATTTTCCGGCGTGCAGCCGACCAGCGCCATGCGCCCGATCTGGCGCTCGGCGAACATCTCGGCCCGTTCCAGCACCTGGTCGTAGGGCATGCCCATGCCGCTTTCGCCGGCGATCCACTTGCTGCAGAAATCCTGGTCGGCGGCGTAGAACCAGCGATAGTGGAACATGCATTTGGTGCCCCACTCGTCGGCCATGTCCTCGATCAGCAGCACCAGAAAACGCAAACCGGGATCGTCGGGCAGCACACGGCGCTCGGCGTGGCGCTGCTCCAGGTCGAGAGCTACGAAGGTCGAGTCGTTGCGAAACGAGCCGTCGGGATATTGCAGGATGGGAATGACCTGCGGTTTGAGATCTTTGGTCTCGACCATGTTCTGCGGGCTGCGCCATTCCCAGAAGAACGGCAGGCGGCGATAACGCATCAGCGCCCGCATCTTCACCGAATAGGGCGACGGATTGGAGCCGATCAGGCGATACATGACGTTCCCCTTTGCCGGCCGATCAACCGCGCATCACGGCATCGATCTTTGCGCGCGTAAGTTTGTAGCCGACGTCCTCAGGAATGGTCAGCCACCTGTCGCCGTCCTTTTCCTCGATCCAAGGAAGCACGGTCTTGACCTTGGAGTCGCGCGCACGGACCATCGCCGATGGCACGTCCGGGCTTTCGTCCAGCATCATCAGATTAAGCCGGGTCGGGAAGATGATGGTGCGCTTGCCCGCTTCCAGATCGGCCAAGGCCTGCTGCGGAGAAATCCACACCGAATCGACCGACTCCGAGCCGTCATGCACCGCCAGATGATCGGCCGGCGCTTCGGCCACGAAGAACCAAGTGTCGAAGCGCTTGGGCATGAAAGTGGGCGTGATCCAATGCGAGTACGGCACCATCAGATCGCAGGCCAGCACCAGATCTTCGGCCTCGACCATGTCGACTATGCTGGCGGTGTTCTCGACCAGCGCCTTCTGCCAGCGCGTCAGCATCGGCGCCAGCTGCTCGGCCGAGACCAAGGCGCGGCTGCCGCGCGGCCGGGCCAACAACACGCCACATTCCTCGAACGATTCGCGGATCGCGCCGACGCGGAACGCCCGCGCCGCATCGTCCATGCCGTCGCAGCCGCTGACGCGGTCTTTCATGCGCGCATCGCTATCGGCCTTCTCGACCTTGCCGCCCGGAAACACCAGCGCGCCCGAAGCGAAATCGATCTGCTGGTGGCGCACCACCATGAACACTTCGATCTTGGCCTCGCCGCCGCGCAACAGCAGCACGGTGGCGGCCGGCACCGGCTCGCTTGGCGGTCCCTTGGGTGTCTTTTTATCGGACATCACGAAACTCCTACTAGCGCGTCGGCCGATTATTTACGGGTCGGATCGTCCGACACCTGCACCATCAGCTTGCCGAAATTCTTGCCCTTGAGCAGGCCCATGAACGCTTCCGGCGCGTTGTCGATGCCCTTCACGATGTCTTCGCGATATTTGATCTTGCCGCCCTTTACCAACGGGCCGACCTCGGCGATGAACTCGTCCAGGCGGTTGAAATGGTCGGACACGATGAAGCCCTGCACCAGGATGCGCTTGATCAGCAGCAGCGCCCAATTAGGCCCGGCCGGCAGCTCGGTGGTGTTGTATTGCGAAATCATGCCGCATAAGGGAACGCGGCCGAAATCGTTCATCTGCGCCAGCACGGCGTTGCCGATATCGCCGCCGACATTTTCGAAATAGACATCGACACCTTTGGGCGCGGCGGCGCGCAAGGCGGCGAACAAATTCTTGCCCTCGGCCTTGTAATCGACGCAGGCATCGAAGCCCAACTCGCCGGTGACGTAATCGCATTTGTCCTTGCCGCCGGCGATGCCCACGGCGCGGCAGCTGGCCAGCTTGGCCAATTGCCCCACCACCGAACCGACCGCGCCTGACGCGGCCGACACCACCACCGTCTCGCCCGCTTTGGGCCGGCCGATTTTATTCAGGCCGTACCACGCCGTCATGCTGGGCATGCCCAGGATCGACAGCGCGGTGGAGAGCGGCGCCTGGCTGGGATCGAGCTTGCGCACGCCCATGCCGTTGGACACCGAATAGGACTGCCAACCGGCGAAGTCGGCGATGTAATCGCCTTCGCTGAAGGCCGGGTTCTTTGACTTCACCACTTGGCTGACCGTGCCGCCAACCATCACCTGGCCCGGCTTGACGTTATCGGCATAGCCTTTGCGCTCGGACATGCGCCCGCGCATATAGGGATCGAGCGACAACCAGATGGTGCGCGCCACGAACTGGCCGTCGGCCGGTTCGGGCACCGGAGCGTCCTTGACCTCGAAATTAGTCGCGGTCGGTTCGCCCGACGGATAGGATTTCAGCACCACCTGACGGTTGGTTGCCATGTCGCTTCTCCCTTGTGATTTCCAATAGGTGATTTGTCGATAACGGTAGCAGATCAGGCGGGCAGCGCCACCATCGCCGTAGCGATGTTTTCGCTAGGCGGCCGTGTCTTTTTAAGCTTCGTCTCGCAAGGCTTTGGCCACGCGCTCGACCAGCTCCGGCCAGTCGCCGCGCGCGCGCTGACGGAACAGCCGCATGGTCGGGTACCACGGCGAATCGTCGCGATGGGACAGCCAACGCCACTCGGCCGAGAAGCGCAGCAAGGTCCAGGTCTTCAGGCCCAGCGCGCCAGCCAGGTGGCACGGCCCGGTGCAGACGCTGATAATCAGATCCATCTGCTGCATCAGCCCAGCCAGGCCCCAGAAGTCGACGATGCGATCGTCGCCCAGCAGGACGAGCTTGTCGGCCACGCCGGCCTGCTCCAACTCGGCCGGCGTGGCGCCGTATTGCAGGCTGTAGAATTCGCAGCCCGGCACCTCGCAAAGCGGTTTCATCGTTTCCAGTGGGATCGAGCGGAACGCATTGTGGCGCTGTTGCGCATTGCCGTTCCACACCACGCCGATGCGTTTGTTCTTCGACTTGTTAATCCCTTGGGGCAACGCAATCGACGGCAATTGCTCGATCGTGGGCGCCACCAGATACGGCACCTGGTTGGGAATCGTGTCCAAAATGGTGCCGAAGATCAGCGGCAAATCGATCGGCGCGATGTAGAAATCGAAATGCGGCAGCTTCTCGCCCTTGACGAATACCGGGCATTTCTCCGGCTGATTCTCGAACAGTCTCTTTAAAGGCGGCAGGCATTCGACGATAACCTTGGCGCCGCGCTGCTTCAGGCCGTCCCGGTAGCGCATGAACATCAAGGTGTCGCCCGCGCCCTGCTCGGACGCCAACAACAGAGTGCGGCCCTGCAGCGCCTCGCCGTTCCAGCGCGGCTTGGCGAAGTCGCGCGGCGGCAATTGAGTATGATCCTTCAGCCGCCACTGATATTCGACCCAGCCCTCGCGATATTCGCCCAGCGCCATCAGCGACATGCCCAGACTCATATGCGGGTTGAAGTCGCCCGGCCGCAGCTGCACACCCTGGCGGAAGCACGCCGCGGCCTTTTGGTGATCGCCCAGCTCGGTATAGGCATGGCCCAGATTGTGATACGGGTCGAAGTAAGCGGGGTCGGCCGCGATCGCCGCGCGATAGGTCGCTTCAGCCTGCTCGACCTTATCGGCTTTGAGATAGAGATTGGCCAGGTTGAACAGCAATCGGGCATTGCCGGGCGAGATTTGCAACGCCGCGTGATAGATCCGTTCCGCCTCTTCGACGCGTTGCATTTGGCCCAGTGCATTGGCCAGCGCGTTATAAGGCTCAGGGTTAGCGCCGGCGACGGCGACCGCCTGGCGCAACATCGCCACGGCGTCCTCGCTGCG